>NZ_CP046217.1 GCF_012571135.1 Enterobacteriaceae endosymbiont of Donacia tomentosa | reverse complement strand
AACTTTTATCTTTTTTTAATAAGTACACATATTTTTTTACGAATAAAAATTAAAACTTTATCGAACTAAGGAAACTTCATTTACTCTAAATTTTTTATTTGTGTGTTGCTAGATGATAAAACATTTTTTAATGTAAATCAAGCTATATAGATGAAATTTTATGGATACTTTAAAACTACTAAAGAGTAATTATAAAATATTACAAAGGAAATATAGAGTAATTATATAATTCTTATAAAATAACTATAGAATGATTATAAAATGACTATAAAATGATTATAAAATGATTATAAAATGATTATAAAATGATTATAAAAGATTTTTATTTTTTAAGAAAGAAAAAAGTATGTACAGGGGGCTACCTGCTATCCCGAATTTTGCTACCTGCTATCCCGAATTTTGCTACCTGCTATCCCGAATTTTGCTACCTGCTATCCCGAATTTATTAAAAAATAGTATAAAATTGACTCTTCTTTGAATTTTTTTTGAAACTAAAAATAAATATATGAAGTATAAAAAAAAAGTTGACATTTTATAATATATCTCTAATATAACTCATTGTGTTGTCTTTCGTTTTGTTTGTGTGTTTATTTTTCTTATAAAGAAAGTAATTAAGTTTAATGCGTAAATCAATCTATAGTAGAATACATTTGTTAGTTCAAAAGAATAAGTGTAGAAATAATTTTTTTTCTGTGAAGGAGGATAAAAAAAATATTTTTACAGATAATTTTAATAAAAGGGAGAATTTTGATTTTAATTTATGTAAAAAAGAAAATTTTCTACAAAAAAATCTCCTTCTTGTATCTAAAACAAAAAGAGCAATACCTAACATTATGCTCCGAAGTTCTCTTTTTGGTATTGTAAAGAAAGGTAATAGAAAATATGAAAGAAATATCTTAAAAACAACTTTAAATGGATTATTTATAAGATTTACAGGAGAGAGTTTAGATCAGTCAGATTTAGATGTTTGGTTAGAATGTTTACATCGATTAACAAAAGTCCCATTGGGAGAAAAAGTGATGTTTTCTACTCATGATTTTCTAAAAGCTATTGGGAGAACAACAGGTAAGAGAGATTATGAATGGCTAACATCATGCTTAATAAGACTTTCTATTTGCAGTATAGAAATAAGCTATAAGAATTGTTTTTATATGGGGCATTTATTACATGAGTGGTATAAAAATATTAAGAATAAAAAACACATAATTGTACTTAATAAGAAAATTATTTCTTTTTTTACTGATTCAATGTGGACAGGAATTTCTTTAAAAGAAAGAAGAAAACTAAAAGGAAAATTTTTATCTCAGTGGGTTCATTGTTTCTATTGTTCACATAATGATCCTTTATGTTATAAAGTTAGTACATTACAAAAATTATGTGGAAGTAAAATAAAAATGTTATGGAAATTCAGACAAAATTTAAAAAAATCTTTATATGAAGTTGCTTTTGCAACAGGATGGGAATGTTGGATAGATATTAATGATATTGTTCATGTAAAAAAATTGAAGTAAAATGTTCTTGTTTTAGTTAATGTAATTTTGTTATTTTGTTTTGGAAAAATGATTAAAAAAAAAATATATTCCGATATTTTAACTTCTCAAGTTAATTGTGTATTGAATTACAATAGTATTGATTTTATAAAAAAGAATAAAAATACTTTGATAAGTTTAGCTTTTTTAGGTCCTGTAGGGAGTTATTCACACTTAGCTAGTTTAACTTATATTAATAATTTTTTTTATAAAAAAAAAATTATTAATATAAGTTGTAACACTTTTGAAGAAATTTTTTATTATGTTGAAAAAGATTATATAACACAAGCTATAGTACCTATATCTAATAATTATTCAGGTCTTATAAAAGAAGTCTATATTCTTTTAAAAAAAAGTTCTCTTTATATTAAAGAAAAATTTGCAATACCTATTAAACATTGTTTAGTAACACGTACAAATTTTTTTATTAAAAATATAAAAACAATTCTTAGCCATCCTCAACCATTTGAGCAGTGTAGTTTTTTTATAAAAAAATATCCTCATTGGGAAATTGAGAATTGTAATAGTTCTGCATATGCTATGAAGATAATTAAAAAAAATAAATCAAAATATTTAGCAGCGATAGGGAATGAATTAGCTGCTAAATTTTATAATTTAAATATTGTAAAAAACAATATTTCAAATAAAATAAATAACGAAACAATTTTTTTAGTTTTAATAAAAAAATAAATTAATTATAATTAATTTATTTTATATAATTGACAATTATTATCATTAATATTATTATTTATTTTGCCATGTATAGTAGTATTACTTTTAATCCATATCGAACCAGTTTTAACACTAAAATTATTTAAAAATACTTCAATTATTTTATTTTTATCAAAACCATTAAATTTTAATGTTCCTGGAGTTAAAATTTTAACATTTTTAAGAAAAATATTTTTAAATTCAGGAATTTTATTTCCTTGTTCTTTATCATCGTAATGTGCATCAAAAAGAATAGGATTTTTAACATTTATAATACAAATATTTTCATAATAAATGTTATTTACTATTCCCCCCCTTGTACTATCACTTTTAATTCTAATACCATTTATTGTATTACTTAAAGATAAATTTTTAACTAAAATATTATGTACTCCTGTATTTGTTTCACTCCCAATAGACATCCCATGTCCCAAACCAAAATTATTATTTATAATGGTCATATTTTTTGATTCACCGGAATTACCAGCTTTTATTGCTATATTATCATCTCCTGTACTTATTTTTGTATGTGTAATTGTTATATTTTGAGATGATGATGGGTCTATACCATCTGTGTTGCGAGCTTCTGAAGGAGTTTTTATATTTATCCCCCAGATAGTCAAACCATCAGTTTTATAAGGTACAATATGAAAATTTGGAGAATTTATTAAATTTAATTTATATATAATAGAATTTTTTCCTGATTTAATATCAATTAAATGGGGAGTATTTTGTTTTTTATTTTTAAATTTAGCTTCAGTAGATAATTGCCACCAAGTGTAATTTTTATTATGTAAAATATTTCCACCTTGTCCATCAATATATCCAAAACCATATAGTCCACTACTATTACCTTGTATAGTTATAAAAGGTTTACACCCCTTACCTAAATTATCTAATGTCCCACATGTTTTATTTCCTAAATCATATAAAGAAGGGTCTGGGATAGCAGATAAAATTACCTTTTTATCAATAAATAATCCTCCATAAGAAGGTATATATATTGGGCCTGAATAAAAATATAAATGTTTAGCATCATCAGATGCTTTTAAACTAACAATTTGATGTTTTTTAGCACAAAGTAAAACTGCTTGTTGTATATCATTTGTTTCAACTTTATCATTAGCTATTAATATTTTACAAGATTCTGGGATTATAGGTTCTTTAACATGACGTGTATCTTCTGCATAAACATAAAAACTATAAAACATATTTATAAAAATAAAAAATACATAAGAAAAGAAAAAATATTTTATTTTTGTGAAACATAATTTTTTCATTTTTTTAATTAATATTCTAAAAATAGCATTTAGTAAATATAATACTTATTTTTTTTAAAAAAAATATTTTAAATCAAAAAATATTTAAAATAATATATTTTAAAATATAAAAGATACACTTAAATATTATTTATTTGTTACCGAAAAATGGTGAATACTTTATTTAAAAAAAAATATATAATCAACAAAATCCCAACTAAAAATCTTCTTATTAAGAAGATTTTTAGAATCAAAAATTAACTTCCAAATTCTTCTAAACCATCTCCTGCATATAAATTAGTACATAAAACAAGATACGCACTATTATGAAGTCCTTCATAAAATATTCTATTTGTATAATCCAAATACCAAATTAAATGTCTAGGTGGATATTGCCCCCATTTTTCCGAAGAAGACCAAACACCACTAAAAGTAGATACAATAGGCCATCCATGCAAATTGAGTAAAATATCAGCTGGGTATTGACTACTAAAATCATTTAATAATGACCTAATAGGTATAAAATATTTCATTGTGTTACAATATTTAACGGCATTATCATATGTCAATGTCCCCCAGTCTTCATTTGCATGATGATATACGATATCTGATGCATATTCCCTTTCTAAAAATGGTCTTCTAAATCTCGTTTTAGCATTTAAATATACATAATCATCCATATAACCATACATTTGTGCTTTATTACTATCTGGACTGGTAATAACTTTAAAAATTAAATCTATTTTTCTTGATATATGGTCATCAGCTGTAATATCAATTGTAGTTTGAACTCCTATACCATGGGGGTCAGAAACTTTAATTTTCAATACACCATTTTTATTTGTTTTAAAAGAAAAATGTCTACCCACAAAAACATGATTATTAGATAAATCCTCAATATTTAAAAAACCACTATCTAAACGTATTTTACCCTGTCTATCTTTAGATACTATAGTGTTTATTTTAATATCAGAATTTTTTACTATATTTCCTTTCTTATCAAGAGTAGTAATAATCAAAGTCATAGGTTCACTAACTTTGGATATAAAAAAAATATGATCAGTTTGTATATTTAAATAATCAGTAACTGGTGGAGAAATTTTAATTTTTGCACTTAATTCTCGATTTATTATATTATCAATTTGAACTTTTATAAATCCCTGACCTATAGAAGAACTACTAATGTAAGCCGAATAAGTCCCTAAAGGATTTTCAATAACTTTACTAAAGTGTATATTATTTTTATTTAAAATACCATTTTCTAGAAAAACGAACTTTACATTTTTTAAATGCGACATAATATTATTATAACTATCTCTTGCCTCAAAAGTTATTTTTGCCTGTTCTGTATTAACTAAAAAATTTTCAGGGTAAATATTTATTTTTGAGTAATTTTTATTTATAGGTGGAGGTAAAACTTGAATTTTTACATAAGTAACATCTTTATTATCTTTGAGATCATATACAATTAATTTTAATACATAAGAATTATTTCTTACGTTTAGAAAATCATAATTTGGTAATTTAATTATATAATCATGATCATGATCATGATGTATAATTTTGCCTCCATTATCTATGAATCTTTTATTAATATAAAAATTTGAATTTTTAAACCCCCATACGCTATTGATTTTCAGTCCTAGAAAGTTTTCACTATTTGGAAAGTTTTTTATTTCTTTATTTGCAAATGCTTTAATTATATATTTTCTTCTATATTCTAATATTATGTTATTGTTCCTATTTACAAAATCATATCTATGATTATAAACAGATGGAAAAAAATTTTTTACTGCTGAATGTATTTGTTCGTACCAAGAAGAATTTAGTTTAAAATTTACTCCAAAACCAAAATGAATATTATTTTTACCATATAAAGTATGAGATTTACTCAATGTGAAAGTTAACATTGGTATGGGATTATATACAATATTAGCAGTAAGAATAGAGGGAGACAACAGTTTTTTATGTCCTATTAAATTGATGTTTGGTGTAAAACCTATATTACCTATATACTTAGAATATTCAAGTTGAAAAATAAGATTCGGTAATGAAGGTAAATGTCCTTCTCCTCTAATGTCTAAACCCATAGCAGGTCTTTCAAAAAACTCGTCGTTATTTATATCTATATTGTTATTACGCAGTTGATTATTACTATTAAGTTTTTTGTTAAGAGGGTCTTCATATCGACTCCATCTACTTAATCCTAAATAAGTATTTAAATTTAGTTTGAAAAGATCATCCCAAAATTCTAATCCTACTCCGGTTCTAACATTTTCTAAAGAAATGTCATAGTCAATAAAATTATTTATCCCTAACATATATTTTTTATTTAAAATAAATTTTCTTAATCCTAAACCAAAGTTATATTGAAAACGATTGTCTGTTTTATGTAAGCTCTGTTGTGTAAAAAAAATTATATTTTTTTTTTCTATTAGAGGTAATAAAAATTTTAATTCGAAATCACTAAGATTAAGATTATTATCTAAGTCCACTTTAACTGAACTATTTCCATTTACTTTGAAGAAATGAAAAATATCACTTATTCTTGATTGAATTTTATTTCCTAATTTTGAATTAATTTTATTTACAATGTTTGTTTTAATATCATAAAAGAGAGACTTATATGATAATCCCATTAGAAAATTTTTCACTTTAATTAAGTCGTGAATTAAGTCTTCTTCTTTTATATTGTAAGTATATCTATAATTATATCGTTGGTCATACAAAAACCCTGAGTTAAAAGTATTATAATTATAATTAATATCGTTATTGTTGAAGTTTCTATGATTTTTTTGCCAATAAAAACTACCATTATGGTGGTAATGGTGGTAATGGTGGTATGGAAATTTTTCTCTGTTATATTTTCTGTTATGATCAATCGCATATTTCTTGTTTAAGTAGTAATTTAAATGATCATAATCATATTTGTGATGGTGGTTGTGATTATTAGCATTATCGTTTTTTCCAAATTCTGGTTGTAGGAGAAATTGATCATATATATCATCTTCCTCATATTTGTCATTTATAGGTTTAGTTGATAAATTGTTGTTTCTTTTTATAGATAGAAAAAAGTTTTTTGACTTTATATTATTTATTATTTTTTTACTTTTTACTATTTTATTCCCTACTTTTGACATTTTTTTGAAGTTAGTCCTTGTGGCATGAGCACAATTAAAATTGAATAGTAGTATTATTACAAACGCTTTTGCTAAAAAGTTAACTCTCTTAAAGATTTTATAAAATAAAAATTTTTTTCTCAT
>NZ_CP046216.1:373175-484935 GCF_012571135.1 Enterobacteriaceae endosymbiont of Donacia tomentosa | reverse complement strand
ATTTATAATCCATAGTTAAGATAATAATATTTAATATAATTATCTTAATAATTATATAAATATTTCTATATTTTTTATTTTATAAATAAGATTAATTTAATTAATTTTATAAATTTAAGTATCTTAAAATATCTACATATAATTTTTTTATTCCAATATTTTTTTCAGATGATATAAAATAATATCTTTTTATATATTTAAAATTTATCATTATGTTTTTAATATGTAGATTGAAGTAATCTACATTATTTAATAAATCAATTTTATTAAAAACTAACCATTGTTCTTTTAAAAAAATTTTTTTATTATTTTTTTTAATTTCTTGATGGATAATATTAATATTATCCATAATTATTTTTTCATTATATGCAATTGATATGTCTATAAAATGTAATAATAAATTACAATATTGAAAATGTTTAATAAAATTTAAACCTAATCCTTTTCCCATAGAAGATCCTTTCATAATCCCAGGAACATCTAATATTAAAAAAAAAGAATTATTAAATTTATTTTTCATTACTCCCAGAATAGGTTTTTGTGTAGTAAAAAGATAATTACCAATTTTTGTTTTAATAGTAGATATTTTTTTTAGAAAAGTTGATTTACCTGTATTAGGTAAACCTAATATACTAAGATCTGCTATCAATATTAATTCTAATTTAATCCTTTTTCTTTCTCCAAACTCTCCTTTAGTATTCTGAAATGGAGTTCTATTAATAGATGATTTAAAATTAATATTTCCTAACCCTCCTTTTCCTCCCTTTGCAATTAAAAAAATTTGATCATTTTTTTTAAAATATGCAATGGTAATTTTTTTTTCTATATCAATAACTTTTGTCCCGATAGGTATTTTGATAATTAAATCTGTACCTTTTTTTCCAGTACGTTGATTATTTTTACCATTTTCTCCATTTTCAGCTATATAACAATTCTTATAATTAAATTTAGTTAGGGAATTTATATTATGTGTAGATAATAAATATATATTACCTCCGTCTCCACCATTCCCTCCATCAGGCCCCCCCTTAGGTATATATTTTGCTCGGTAAAAACTAATACATCCATCGCCTCCTTTACCTGATTTTACATTTATAATTACTTCATCAAAAAAATTCATCATAACTCCAATATAAAATATTATATAAAAAATATTATTCTATATCTAAAATTTGATAAGATTAATTTTTTTTAAAAAATACCTTTTTAATTTATATAAAATCAAATATTTATAACATTAACATATTTCTTTTTTTTAAATCCTTTTTTTGTAAATTTTACAATACCATTTATTTTAGAAAATAAAGTATGATCCCTGCCACACCCTACATTTTCACCTGCATGAAATTGCGTACCTCTTTGTCTAATAATAATAAAACCTGATTTTACTTTTTGCCCACCAAAACATTTAATTCCTAATCTTTTAGAATGAGAATCTCGTCCATTTCTAGAAGAGCCCCCAGCTTTTTTATGTGCCATAAAATATTCTCTTTATTCATTATTAATTTTTATAATTTTAACATTAGTAAAGTATTGACGATGTCCTTGTTTTTTTCTAAAATGCTTTCTTCTATGAAATTTTATTATTTTAATTTTACGTAATTTACCATGAAAAAGTAATTTTGCTGTTATTCTTGCACCCATAATAATAGGATTGCCTATATTTAACTTTTCATTATTTTTAATCATTAAAACATCCTGAAATTCAATTTTTTCTCCGATTTTTCCGATGATTTTTTCTAATTGAATGATATCTCCTTTAGATACTTTGTATTGTTTCCCACCATTAGAAAAGATAGCGTACATTTATATTTTCCTTACAAATAAAATTTATAATTATATAAAAAACTTATACATATAACATATAATAAAATTATAAAAAACGTATTTTTTTATAATTTTATTATATATAAGTAGTAATTAATTATTCAGATTTAATTCTTTGAATAATTGCACCTAGAGAAGATAATTTATCTTCTATTTTTTCGTATCCTCTATCAATATAATTAATATTATTAACAATTGTAATTCCTGATGCAATACAACCTGCTAATACTAAGCTTACTGCTGCTCTTAGATCAGTTGCTGTCACTTCTGCATTAGAGAGTAATTTTATTCCTTTACAACAAACCTTATTTTTTTTTAAAAAAATATTTGCACCCATACGTACTAATTCATTTACATATAAAAAACGATTTTCAAAGATAGTTTCAGTTATGGTGCTAATTCCATTAGCAATTAAATTTAATAGAGTAAATTGAGGTTGCATATCAGTAGGAAAATATGGATAAGGTCCTGTAATTATATCAATTGCTTTTGGTCTTTTATTTTTCATATCTAAACTACACCAATTTTTCCCTGTTTTAATTTTAGCTCCTGTATTTTTTAATTTTTCTAAAACTATAGCTAAGTTTTTAGGATCAGTCTTTTTACATAATATTTTCCCTCTAGAAATAGCTGCAGCTATTAAAAATGTCCCAGTTTCTATCCGATCAGATATTATCTTATAACAACCTCCTTTTAGTTTAGTAATACCCTCAATTATTATTTTATTAGTACCTGCACCACTTATTTTAGCGCCTAAAGTATTCAAAAAATTAATTAAATCTTTTATTTCTGGTTCTTTTGCCGGATTTTTAATTATTGTAATATTAGAAGCATAAATTGCGGCTAATATTATACTAATAGTAGCCCCTACACTATTTTTTTCCATTATTATACATGATCCCTTAAATTTTTTTTTTATATATCCTATAATATAATTTTTTTTTACATAAATTTTAGCTCCTAATTTTCTCAAGCCATCAATATGTAAATTAATTGGTCTTTTACCAATCAAACAACCTCCTGGGAGAGGTATTTTAATTTTACCAAATCTAACTAATAATGGACTAATCATCCAAATAGAAGCTCGAATAGATTTAATTAAATTTTCGGCAAAAGGATCCATAGTAGTCCGATATTTATATAAATTACTTGCATCTATTTCTATAGAATCTTTTTTTTTAATTTTTACACCTAAATACAAAAGTAATTTAATTGTTATATCTATATCTTTTAATTTAGGAATATTCATAATTTCTATAGGTTCTTCCGTTAAAAGTGATGCAAATAAAATTGGTAACGCTGCATTTTTAGATCCAGAAATTATAACTTCTCCTTTTAATCTTACTGGCCCTTTAATAATAAATTTATCCATAATTATTCTCTATAAAACATTTTAAAATATTTAAAATTAATAACTAAAAATATTAATATTATAAAAACACAAAATTTTGATAGATATTAATTTTCTTATTATGTTATTAAATTTTAATTTTTAAATAAATAATATAATTTTTAGATGCTAATTTTAGATTATTTTAATATATTTCGTTCAATAACTGAATACTTACATAGAATTAAAATTTTAATATTTTAATTATACATTCTATATGAATAGAAATTTTTATTTTAACGTTTTGAAAATTGTGGACTACGTCTAGCTTTTCTTAATCCAACTTTTTTACGTTCTACTTTTCTAGCATCACGAGTTATAAAACCTACTTTTTTTAAATCTTTTCTAAAAAAATTATCATATTTTATTAAAGCTCTAGTAATTCCATGTCTAATTGCTCCAGCTTGGCCAGAAACACCTCCTCCTTTTACAGTAATATATAAATCTAATTTATCCTCCATTTTTATTAATTTTAAAGGTTTTATTACCATCATAAGATGTGTCTTTCTTGTAAAGAAAGCATTTAAATCTTTTTTATTTATATTAATAATACCATTACCTTTTCTAATAAAAACTCTGGAAGAAGAGCTTTTTCTTCTACCTGTAGCTGTATAATTATAAAAATTTTCTTTCCCCATTAATTTATAATCCTCAATAATCTTAAATTAAACATTTAAAACATAATGTTTTTGTGCTATATGTTTATGATTTATACCTGGATAAATTTTTAATTTATTTAACATTAATGTTCTTACTTTATTTTTAGGTAACATTCCTTTTACTGCATGTTTAATTATTTCGGTAGGATTTTTTATCATTAATTTTTCAAAAGTGATTTTTTTTAATCCTCCAGAATAACCACTATGACTATAATAAAACTTACTTTGTTTTTTATTACCTGTGACTTTAATTTTACTTGCATTAATAACGATAATATAGTCACCATTATTTACATTAGGAGCATATAAAATTTTGTGTTTTCCCATTAAATAATGAGCAATGATAGTTGATATTCTTCCTAATATTTTATCTTTTGCATCAATTAAATACCATTTACAATTTAATTTATTTTTCAATAAGATGTTCATCTTAAATATTTATCCAAAAAATATAAATAATTATTAAAACAGTATAATTTATTTATTTCTAGTTTTTTACAAAAAACTGTAAATTTTTTATTAAAAATATGATAATATAGTTGAGTGATAAATGCAATTAGTCTTTTAATTTTTAAAAGTATGTATTATACATATTTGTTTAAAAAATGTTTTAAAAATAAAGTTATTATTTTTTAATAAATGTTACTTTTTCTTTTATTTTTTTTGGAGAACTTTATGCGTATTATTTCTACAAAAAAAAAAGACGCGAATTTAGTAAAAATTTTTAAAAATTTGATAAAACAAGAAAAATTTAGTACACAAACAGAAATTGTACATGCTTTACAAGAAGAAGGATTTCAAAACATAAATCAATCTAAAGTCTCTAGAATGTTAACAAAATTTGGAGCTGTAAGAATTAGAAATACAAAAATGGAAATGGTTTATTGTTTTCCTTTAGAATTAGGGGTTCCAAATACAACTAGTCCATTAAAAAATTTAGTATTAGATATTGATTATAACGATATTTTAATTATTATTCATACTAGTCCTGGTGCTGCTCAATTAATAGCTCGTTTATTAGATTCTTTAGGAAAATCAGAAGGTATATTAGGAACAATTGCTGGAGATGATACAATTTTCGTAGTTCCTACTCGTTTGTTTAAAACAATACACTTATATAATTCAATACAAACTTTATTTGAACAAAAAATATAAATGTAATAAAATTATTTTTTAATAATAGACAAGCCATACATATATGGTCGTAGTATTTTTGGGATTTTAATTGACCCATCCTCAAGTTGATAATTTTCCATAACTGCTGCTAATGTTCTACCTACTGCCAATCCAGAACCATTTAAAGTATGTATATAATCAATTTTATTATTTTTAGTTTTAAATTTAGCTTTTATTCTTCTGGATTGAAAATCCAACATATTAGAACAAGAAGAAATCTCATAATATTTATTCTTAGAAGGCAACCAAACTTCTAAATCATAAGTTTTACTTGAAGAAAAACCCATATCTCCTGTACATAGTAATACTTTTCTATATGGTAATTCTAATAACTGTAAAACTTTTTCTGCATGCTCAGTAATTTTTTCTAACGTTTCTGTAGAATTATAAGGTTTTACTAATTGCACAAGTTCTACTTTATCAAATTGGTGTGTTCTTATAAGTCCCTTATTATATTGACCATATGAACCAGCTTCAGATCTAAAACAAGGACTATGTGCAACCAATTTCATTGGTAATTGATTTTCTTTTATTATGGTATTACATACTAAATTTGTTAAAGGTACCTCTGCAGTTGGGATTAAAAAATATTTTTGTGTATCTAATTTTTTAAAATTTTTAATATGAAAAAGATCTTTACTAAATTTAGGTAGTTGACCTGTACCATATAGAGCGTTATCCTTAACTATATAGGGTATGTAAATTTCTTTATAATTATGTTTAAAAACATGCAAATTTATCATAAATTGTATAAGTATACGATGTAAATACGCAATTAATCCCTTTAAAATTATAAATTTCGATCCACTAATCTTTGTAGCAGATTCAATATCAATACCCTTGTGTAAAAAACCCAATTCTAAATGATCACGAATAAGAAAATTATATTTAATTTTTTCACCCCAAACTTTTATTTCTTTATTATTGTTACTATCCTTCCCTAAGGGGACATCATCTAAAGGTAGATTAGGTATATTACTATATATTGTATTTATATTTTTTTTAATACTAGATAACATTATTTGTTGTTTAGATAATTCATAATTAATTTGTATTACTTTTTTTTTTAGTTCAGTAATATTAATATTATGAGTAATATGTTTTTTTGATAAAATTACAAATATTTTTTTTCTTTCTATAAATAAAACTTCCATTTTTATCTGTAATTTTTTACGTTTTTCTTCTAATTTTTTTATTAAATTTACATCTAAGTCAAAATTTCTTTTTTTTAAAATTTTAGAGATATAATTAAGATTATGACGTAGTAAATTATTATCTAACATATTAAAAATCCTTTATATTGTATGATAAATATCATATATTATATTTATAATGTATAATTTTATACTAAGCTAGTATATTTGTGATTATTTAAATAATAAATTTTATGAAAAAAATTAAAACAAGTAAACTTATCATCTTAGGATCTGGACCTGCTGGTTATACAGCAGCTATATATACATCAAGAGCTAATCTAAATCCAATATTAGTAACTGGAGAAAATATAGGAGGGCAATTAACTAGATCTTTTAATGTAGAAAATTGGCCTGGAATTTTTCCAAATATAACAGGTCAAAAATTAATGGATAGCTTGTATCAGCATGCTTTGTATTTTAAAACAAATATTATTAAAGACGTTATCTTAAATGTTAATTTACAAAAAAATCCATTTTTTTTAGAAGGTAATTTATTTAACTATATATGTGATAGTCTTATTATAGCAACAGGGTCATATCCTAAATTTTTAGGATTAGATTCTGAAAAAAAATTTATAGGGAAAGGTATATCTTCTTGTGCAATTTGTGATGGATTTTTTTATCGTAACAAAAAAATTGCTATTATTGGAGGTGGAAATTCAGCTTTAGAAGAAGTTTTATATTTAATGAATGTTGCTTCAGAAATTCATTTAATTCATAGAAAAAATTATTTTACTGCTGAAAAAATATTAATTGATAAAATTAAGATAGGTATAAAAAATAAAAAAATTATTTTACATACACCTTACATAGTGAATAAAATATTAGGTAATGATAAAGGAGTTACTCACATAAAGATTAGTCATATACATGATAAAAAAAATATTAAAATTATACCATTATATGGAATTTTTATTTCTATAGGAAGTAAACCTAATACTCATTTATTTATAAAATCATTAAAATTAGATAAAAATGGTTATATTATTGTAAATAATAATAGTACAAACAATTCAAATTTTACACAAACCAGTATTCCTGGTGTTTTTGCTGCTGGTGATGTTGCAGATAGTTTTTATAAACAGGCAATAACATCTGCTGCAACAGGATGTATGGCTGCATTTGATGTCCAAAATTTTCTAAATAAAAAATAATAGATACTCTTAAAGCCTTGATCTTTTTATCTTAAAAGAGCCTATATGCATTTATACAAAACTTATTTTTTTAGCGGCTACGAAAAATAATTCTCCCCTTTTCTAAATCATATGGAGTCAATTCTACAGTTACCTTATCTCCTGTTAAAATACGAATATAATTTTTTCGCATTTTACCAGAAATATGAGCAGTTACTACATGTCCATTTTCTAATTTTACATGAAAAACCGTATTAGGTAATGTATTTAATACAACACCTTGCATTTCTATATTATTTTCCTTAGACATTACAACACCTTCCCGTTGCAGTATAAAATAACTTATAAATATTTTTGTATTTAATTATGATTCTAAATCATTTTTTATGTAATTCCAATAATATCCTTTTTTAGTTACTAAATCATCATATTTTCCATTTTCTATCAAAGAACCATTATCCATAAAATAAATATGACTAACTTTTTTTATTATATTGATATCATGAGTAGCAATTACTATAATCTTTTTTTTAAAAACTGATAGTATTAATTTAAATATATATTTAGATGTTGTTATATCCAATCCTTCTGTTGGTTCATCTAACAAAATTACACTACCACCATGTATAATCGATCTTATAATTCCTAATTTTTTAAGTTCACCACCTGATAAAGTTCTTCCACCATCTCCCATCCATATATTTAAGCCTTGATTTGTATTTAATAATTTATTTAATCCCACTAATTTTAAAATTTTTTTTAGATATTCATCACTGATATTTTTATTATTTTGATTATATAATAAAATATTATTTTTTAGTGTATCACTAAAAAGATATATTTTTTGATTAACAACACTAATATTTTTTCTTAATGAAAATAAGTCCCATTTTTTTATATTACATTTATTTAAATAAATATTACCTTTTTTAGTATCCCATGATCTAGTCAATAACATTAATAATGTTGATTTTCCACATCCATTATGACCAGTAATAGCTATTATATTATTATTTTTTATATTTAATGTTATATTTTTTAATATATCAAAAGTTTTCTTGCCATATGAAAATGATAAATTATCAATATCTATACTTATTAATTTATTTATAGTAAAATTATTTTTTGGGAAAAAAATTGTAGGTTTATTTTTTAGAATATCAATAATTTTTTTAGATGCAAACAATATTTCACTAATATTTTGAAAAACATTACTTAAAGGTAGTAATACATTTAAAAATACAGTTAAAAATAATAGAAAGGATACAATAAAATACTTTAGTTGCTCGATATCATATATATAATTATGACTATATATTAATAATATTAATATAATAATATTTATAGTTATAATTATGATAATTTCAGATTTAATATTATTATTGTTTTTTATAGACTGTATTTTTTGCCATTTTAATTCTAATAAATCTATTTTTTTTCGTATGTATTTTATTCCTTCGAAAATTTTATATTCTATTTGATAAGATAGAAAATTATTTATGGCAAAATAATATTTTTCTTTTATGATTATATTTTTTATACCGATTATTTCCCCTTTATTATAAAAATAAAAAGAATAGAATAATAAAAATATACATAAGATGGAAAAAATAATATACGAAATGAAAATATTAAATATGCTTAAACTAAAAAAAATTATTATAATTGTAATTAATATACTTAAGATAGGAGAAACAATTTGTATATATAAAAAATCTAAAACTTCAATATTAGATATTAATATATTTAATATCTCAATATTATGTAATTTAATTAAATTTGATGGATATAAATAAAATATTTTTTTTAAAAAGATAATTCTTAAATTTTTTAATAAATATAAAGTCGTGTTATGTTTTATTAATTTTTCATAATATTTTGTTAAGATTTTTGTTATTGAAATTACTCTTATAATAATCGCTGGAATAATATAATTATACTCTATTTTATCATTTATAATTTTTAATAAAAAAGTAGAAGTTAACAACCATCCCGATGTAATTGCTAATAAAATACTCATTAAATTATAAATTACTGATAAAATAATTTCTAAAAAAATATATTTAAAATATTTTTTGTGATATTTTAATACGTATAAAAAATAAAACATTAATCCCTCTACTTACAATAAAATTATTTATTCATTTTTTATTTGAGGATATATTTTTTTAGTTATTTTACCTTTATCCATGTACCAAATTTCATCATAATAATCAATTTTATATATTTTATGTGTAATAGTTAAGCTAGTTTTAATGAAAGAACTATCCTGCATTATCTTCATAATATCATATTGACTCTTAATATCAATATTTGCTATTGGTTCATCTAATAATAATAATATATGATCTTTAATTAAAGCTCTAGCTATTACTATTTTTTGTATTTGTCCTACTGATAAACATATATTTTGATTATTAATAATTGTATTTATACCATTAGGTAATTTTTTTAAAAATTCTAAAATACCTATTTTATATATAATATTTTTTATTTTATTTATATTTAATTCTTTTTTAAAGAACAAATTTTTTTTAATGTTTATAGCCGGTAATTCTGGATTTTGACTAACAAATGATATTTGTTTATACCAATTATCTAAATTTATTTTTTTAAATTCTAAATTATTGATTTTTAAAGAACCCTCATATGATACCTTTCCTAAAAGGACATTAAATAGTGTTGTTTTACCACATCCACTAGGACCATTTATAACTATATTTTGTCCTGAAAAAAAATTAAAAGATAAGGGCCCTATTAATATTTTTCCTATTGAGTTTCTTACTATTAAATTTTGTGCTTTTATTTTTAATTTTTTTAAATTAAATAATTTATATTTGTTTTTATTATCATTATTAATATTATTTTTTTTTATTATTTTAATAATAGCATCAGCAGCCCCTATAGCTTTAGATTTTATATGATAAAGTACTCCTAAATTATTAAAATATTGAAAATATTCAGAAACCAAAATTAATATAAAAAAACTTTTTAATATAGTAATATTACTATAAGAACCGAAATGAATAATATTTAAATACATAAAACTAAAATACATAGCAATAAATGCCATTGCAAAAGCAGAAAAAAATTCTAAAACAACAGATGTCAAAAAAATTATTTTTAATATTTCAATATTTTTTTTTCTAAATTTTTCAATATATATTGATATTTTTGATATTTCTATTTTTTTTAAATTAAATAATCTAATTGTTTCTATACCTCTTAATCTATCTAAAAATAAACCATTTATAATGGATAATATTTTTAAATTTTTTTTATTTTTTTCAGATGTTTTTGAACCAATTAATATTATAAAAATAATAGTAAATATACTTATTATTATAAGTAATATACTAACTATCCAACTAATAAAAAATACAGTAATCAAAATAATAAATGGTAATATTTTCGATAGAAATATTTGAGGTATATATATGCTATAAAAATCTTGTAAACATTCTATTTGATCAATAATTAATGATAAATTAATACCTAAATTTTTTTTTTTTAATTGTTCATAATATTTTTGAGTTATTTTATCTAATATTTTTTTTCTAATAGAATTTTTTATTATTTGGCTATAATTATAATTAATTTTATTAATTATTATCTTTAATAAAGATCTAATTATAAAACATAAAAATAATGTTACATAATATGTAAAAAATTTATTTTTATTTTTTGGTAAAAAAAAAGATTCTATTTGCCGAGTTAATAACCAATTTTGTATTATTAAAAGAATTATATTTATAATACTTAATAAAAAGGAAAATTGAATCTTATACTTTATAAAAGTACTCTGTTTTATTAACCAATCTATTATTTTTTTTTCTTTAAATTCTTTCATATTAATAATTCATTACTATGTTGAGTAAAAACACAACATAGTTTTAAAAAAATATCTTATAATTTCTCTTCTATTCTAATTAATTGATTATATTTTGCAACTCTATCTGAACGACTCATAGAACCAGTTTTTATTTGATTTGCGTTTGTACCTACAGCTAAATCAGCAATAAATGTATCTTCTGTTTCACCCGATCTATGAGAAATAATAATTTTATATCCTGCTTTTTGAGCCATTTTTATGGCAGACAATGTTTCTGTAAGTGAACCAATTTGGTTTAATTTAATTAAAATTGCATTTGCAATTTTATTTTTAATACCTTTTGCTAAAAATTTAATATTAGTTACAAATAAATCATCTCCCACTAATTGAATTTTATTACCTAATATTTTTGTTTGATACACAAAACCTTCCCAATCTTTTTCACCTAAACCATCTTCTATTGAAGTAATAGGATATTTTTTAGTTAAATTTAATAGAAAATGTGTGAATTCTTTTGAAGAAAGAGATGTTTTTTCTTGATTTAATTTATATTTATTATTAATTAATAATTCCGAAGCTGCACAATCAATGGCAAAAGTAATATCTTCCCCTAAAATATACCCAGCTCTTTTTATAGCATAAGAAATCAGTTCAAAAGCTTCACTATTATTAGATAAATTAGGAGCATAACCTCCTTCATCACCCACGGATGTAATTAATTTACGTTTTTTAAGTATATAAGACAAATGGTGAAAAATTTCGGAACCTATACGGATAGCTTCTTTTATATTTTTTGCACTAATTGGTTGAATCATGAATTCTTGTATATCTAAATTATTATCTGCATGTTTCCCACCATTAATAATATTAATCATTGGTAATGGCATAAAAAATTTGTTTGTTGTATTATTAATTTCTCCTATATATTGATATAAAGGAATATTATTTGCCATAGAAGCAGCTCTAGCATTAGCTAATGACACAGCTAAAATTGTATTTGCGCCGAAATTAGATTTATTTTCAGTTCCATCTAATTCAATCATAATATTATCAATATTTGATTGATCTAATGAATTTTGATTAAATAAATATTTATTAAAATTATTATTAATAATTTGTACAGATTTTAATACTCCTTGACCTAAAAATCTTTTAATATCATGATCACGTAATTCTAACGCTTCTTTAGAACCGGTAGAAGCCCCAGAAGGGACTGATGCTATACCAATAACACCATTAGATAAATGTACTTCTGCTTCAATTGTGGGATTTCCACGAGAATCAATAATTTCTCTACCTATTATTTTTTTTATTTTAAACATTTTATTGCCCTAATCTTTTTTTTAATTAAAAATATGATGTTTATTTTTTGAAAATTTAATTCTATGTTTCAATAAAGTTATTTGTATAGAATATTAATTAAATTAATCAAAAACTAAATTAGTTATATTTAAATAATTTTATTTTATTAAATCTAATGAAAAATATTTGTTTATAAAACATATATAATAATATTTTTAATATAAAAATTATTAATTAAGAAAATTTTTTTATTAATTATATAATAAATTACTTTTTTTAAAAAAATTTTAATAATTTTTATCGAAAAAATATTTTTATTAAAATTATATTTTTTTTACTAAAATATCAAAATATATAGTCTGTAATATTAATTTTTTAAAAAATACTATTAATATTTTCATAATATTAAAATTATTTAAATTTTTTCAACATATATATTAAATAATTTTTAAAAAGATAATTTTGAATTTTTAAACCTATCTATTGATAGTAATATTTCTTCTTTGGCTCTTTTAATATTTTCCCAACTATTAATTTTACACCATTTTTTTTCCTCTAAATCTTTATAATGCTTAAAAAAATGTGTAATTTGTTTTTTTAATGTAATAGATATATCTTTAATATCTTTAATTAGGTTATATTCTTGTGAAATTTTATAATATGGTACTGCAATTATTTTATTATCTTCTCCTGATTCATCTAACATATTTAATAATCCAATAGGCCGGCATTGTATTACAGACCCAGATATAATTGGATAATTAGTAATTACAAGAACATCTAGAGGATCTCCATCTAACGACAATGTTTTATTTATAAAGCCATAATTACAAGGATAAAACATTGGTGTAGAGAGAAAACGATCGACAAATAATATTCCATATTTCTTATTCATTTCATATTTAACTGGATTAGAATTCAATGAAATCTCAATGATTACATTAATATTATTAGGTAAATCATTACCTGAAGGTATTTTTTGTAAATTCATATAAATAATCTCTTTTTTATAAAAAATTTTTTTATCAAATTATTAAATAAAATATATGGTATTACAACTCAAGAATTGTTTACATATTTTTATATATATTTTTAATATAAATATGTTATATTAAAAAAACTAAAATTAATAATTATTTAATGATATTTTATTATAAAATTAGTGATTTGTTTTAAAATAAGCTTTATTTATAATTTTAAAATTATAAAATTCCATATCTAAAAAATTAAGATTATAATTTAAGTATATTTTAATTATTTATAAATTAATTATGAATAATTAATTATTTCTTATTAAGGAATATTTTATGGCAAGAATTACAGTTGAAAATGCTGTTAAAAAAATAGGAAATCGCTTTGATTTAGTACTTATAGCTTCAAAAAGAGCTAGACAAATACAAATAAGAGGAAAAAATCCATTAATACCAGAAGAAGATGATAAAACTACAATTGTAGCGTTACGTGAAATCGAATTAGGTTTAATAAATGAAAAAATATTAAATAACTATGAAAAAAATATAAATCAAGAATTTAAATCTATAAATTTGAATAATTATTAATATTTTTTATTTTAAGTATTTTATATAAAATATTTGAGAAATACGCGTTTAAAATATAAAAAATAAATTTCATTTATGGAAATTTTATTTATTTTAATACATGAAAATAATTTTATTAAAAAGTAAAATATATAAGTTAAATATCAATATTCATAACTTTTAAAGCATTATTTTGTAGAAAAAGTTTTCTAGGTTCTACTTCATCACCCATGAGTGTAGAAAATAATTTATCTGCTAAAATTGCATCTTGAATTGTTACTTTTAACATATTACGCGTTAAAGGATTCATAGTAGTTTCCCATAATTGATTAGGATTCATTTCTCCTAAGCCTTTATATCTTTGTATTGTAAAATTTTTTTTAGATTCTTGTAATAACCATTCTAAACCTTCTTCGAAGGAATTAATATTTTTATAAATAACTCCTTTTTTTACACGAAAAATTTTTTTATTTTTTAATTCACATAATTTTATTCCTAATAAACAAATTTTTTTATATTCTTCACTAATAAAAAAATCATTTTTTAATACATATTTATTTTGATTACCATATTTATTTTCATAAATTATTAGTTCAAAAATATTTTTTTCTGTATTAAAATTAATGTTTCCTAAAAATTTAATATCTTTAAAATTTGTATTTAAAAAAAATAATAATTTATCTAGCCATAAATAAATGTTTTCATGATTATTTAGTTCATTTAAATTTTTACTATAAAGTAATGCTTTTAATATTTTAAAAGAAAAAATATATTTTGAATATTTTATTATTTTTTTTATAGAATTGTATTCTTTTACTAAATGTAATAACTTATCCTGTGATAATTGTTTTGTTGTTTTTTTAAAGAAAAATACTGCCTCATCTAAAGTAATATTTAATTGAAAATTTTCCATTTCTTTATCATTTTTAATATATATTTCTTTTTTCCCTTTTCTAATCTTATATAAAGGAGGTTGAGCTATATAAACATAACCTTTTTCAATAATTTCAGGCATTTGCCTATAAAAAAAAGTTAAAAGCAAAGTACGAATATGTGCTCCATCAATATCTGCATCTGTCATAATAATAATATTATGGTATCGTAATTTCTCTAAATTATATTTTTCAGCATTAATATTACATCCTAAAGCAGTTACTAAAGTAATTATTTCTTGAGAGGAGATTATTTTATTAAATTTTGCTTTTTCAACATTAAGAATTTTCCCTTTTAATGGTAAAATAGCTTGATTTTTTCGATTTCTACCTTGTTTTGCTGAACCACCTGCAGAATCACCTTCTACTAAATAAATTTCAGACAAAGCTGGATTATTTTCTTGGCAATCTGATAATTTACCAGGTAATCTTAACGTTCCTGTAGTATATTGTTGTCTTGTAATTTCCCTTGTTTTTTTTGCAGCATCTCTTGCTTTTGCTGCATGTATTATTTTACCAACTATATTCTTTGCATCATGAGGGTGTTCCAAAAGAAAAAACATTAATTGTTTATTTACATAAGATTCTATTGTAGATTTTATTTCTGATGAAATTAATTTTTCTTTAGTTTGAGATGAAAATTTTGGGTCTGCAATTTTAATAGATAAAATTGCTATTAATCCTTCTCTAATATCTTCACCTATTGTGTTTATTTTATTTTTTTTATTATAACCTTCTTTTTCTATATAAGCATTTAAAGTACGTGTTATTGCAGATTTTAATCCAACTAGATGAGAACCTCCATATAGTTGAGGAATATTATTTGTAAAACAATATATTTTTTCTCTAAATGCAGAATTCCATTGCATTACTAATTCTATATTAATATTATTAACAGTCTCTTTACAATAAAAGATATTATTGTGTATAGTGACTATTTTATTATTTAAATACTTTATAAATTCTTTTATACCTCCTTTGTAACAAAAGGTATCCCTTTTATTGTTTTTTTTATTAATTAAAGAAATTAATAATCCTGAGTTTAAAAATGATAATTCTTTTAATCTTTTAGATAAAATTTTATAATCAAAAGTTTTTGTTTTAGTAAATATTTTAGAACTAGGCCAAAATCTAATTTGTGTTCCTGTTGTTGTACTTTTCCCAATTATATTTAATTGATTTTGAGAAATACCATTTTCATATAATTGTCTATATATTTTTCCATTTCTTTTTATAATTAGTTCTAATTTTTCTGATAAAGCATTAACTACTGAAATACCTACTCCATGTAATCCTCCTGATAATTTATATGATTTATTATTAAATTTACCACCTGAATGTAATACAGTCATAATAACTTCAGCAGCTGATATTTTTGCTTCTTTATGTATTCCAGTAGGGATACCTCTTCCATCATCAATAATAGTAATAGAATTATCGTTATGCATAATAACATGTATATTTTTACAATATCCAGCAAGAGATTCATCTATGGCATTATCTACTACTTCAAATACCATATGATGTAATCCTGTACCATCTTCTGTATCTCCTATATACATTCCAGGTCTTTTTTTAACAGCATCTAAACCTTTTAGTATTTGAATACTAGATGAACTATAATAATTATTTGTCAAATTTTACTCTCACTTATATTTAATATATCTGTAAAAAAATAATATTAATTTAATTTTCAATAAAATTAAATTCAACATTATTTAGGTTTTCATAGGCATGATAAAATAAATTTTATTTTTTTTATAATAATCTTCTATTTTTATACTGGATACTTCATCAATAAATGATATTTTGATAAAATCATTATCTAGTATATTTAATACATCAATTAAATAATTAATATTAAAAGATATACTTATATTACTAAAATCATGATTATAAGTAATTATTGTCAATGATTCTTCTGCTTTTTCATTATCAATATTGCTAGTAAATATTTTTAAATTACAATTATTTAAAAATAAAGTAACACTTTTAGTATTTTCATTTACTAATAAAGAAACTCTTTTTAAAGCATTTTTAAAAAAAATTCTATTTACTTTAATAGTTACATAAAATTTTTTAGGCATAATTTTATTATAATCGGGAAAATTACTTTCAATAAGTTTAGATATAAATTTAAAATTTTGAAAAATAAAACAAATATTACCTTTATTAATTTTAATATTTACTAGTTCATTTGAATCATTTACTAATTTCGATAATTCAAATATACTTTTTCGAGGTATTATCACAGAATAACTATTTAATTTATTTTTTAAATGATAATAAAAAATAGACAAACGATGTCCGTCAGTAGATACAACACTTAAAATATTATTTTTAATTTCTAAAAATAAACCATTTAAATATTTTCGTACATCATTATTAGCTATTGAAAAATATGTAGAATTTATAAATGTTTTAATTATTTTATGATTTAGTGTAAAACTAATATCTTGTTTTAAAAAATCTATAACTGGAAAATTATTTGTTGGTAAAGTTAAAATAACGAAACTACATTTTTTAGAAGATATAATTGCTCTATTATTATTTAATGATATAGTGATATCACTTTTATTTGGTAAACTACGACATATATTATAAAATTTTTTTCCAGATATTGTAATTGAATACTTTGCTTTACAAAATTTATTTTCTAAAACGTACGTCATTTCTATTTCTAAATTAGTACTTTTTAATGTAATTAACCCACTTTCTGATATATCAATTAATATATTGTTTATAATGGGTATTACAGGACGATTACTAATAATATTAGTAATATATTGCAATGGTTTTATTAGATTTTCACGGTTAATAGTAATGTTATATTCCATATAGAATATTGTATAATTTTTTTAAAAAAAAAACAATATAAAAGTAATTATTATTCAAATATATAAAAAGTAATTTTTTAAGAAAATTATATAAAAAAAATTTATTTTATGTAATAATTAAATTTTATAGAAAAAAAGGTATTAAATTAATGAAACGTACTTTTCAACCATCTATTTTAAAAAAAAAAAGATCTCATGGTTTTAGAACTAGAATGAAAACAAAAAATGGACGACAAATTATAAATCGTCGTCGTGCAAAAAATCGTATCTATTTAAGTGTATCTAATAAAAAATAAATTTTGAATAAAAGTGAATAATTTTAATTTTTCTAAAAAAAAACGTTTATTAACTTCACTAGATTTTGATTTTGTATTTAAAAATCCTAATAAAATTTATAGTAAATATTTCATTATTTTAAGTCGTAAAAATAAAATCAAATATTCTAGAATAGGTATTATTATTTCTAAAAAAAAAATTTATAAAACATGTAATAGAAATCGAATTAAGAGAATTATTCGTGAGTATTTTCGCTTAAATCAACATTTACTATGTATTCTAGATTATATTATTATTATAAGTAATAAAAAAATCATAAATTTAAATAATTTAAATTTTAAAAATTATTTAGAAAATATATGGAAAATTTACAAAATATGTTTAGAATAAATTTTTTATAAGACTATACAATTTTATTTTTAAGTAAATAATTAAATTAATTCTAATATATCTAGTTTTCATAAATTAAATATAGAGAATATTAATAATGGATTCAAAAGATAATATTATTTTAATTATTTTTTTTATAATTAGTATTATTATTTGGAATAATTGGCAAAATACAAATAATTATATAAAAAATAATACAAAAAATATGCATTTTAAAGTTTTAAGCATAAAAAATAGAAAATTTTTTCACACAATTAAAAAAAAAAATAATATTGTAGTAAAAACTGACAAATTTCTCTTATATATTAACCCTTATGGGGGTAATATTGAAAAACTACAGTTAGTTGATTATTTAGACAGATTAAATTCTCAGAAATTTTTTACCTTCTTAAATAAGAACAATAATTTTATATATCAAGCAAAAAGTGAAATAGTAAAAAAAAATAATTTAGGCCAAACTGAGTATAATTCTAAAAATTTTAATTTCTTTTCAAAATCACATTTTTATCAATTAAAAAAAAATCAAAATATATTAAAAATACCTTTATTTTTTTTAAAAAATAATATTTTATATATTAAAATTTTTACTTTTGAAAGAGGTAGTTATGCTATAAATATAAATCATAAAATTTTTAATAACACTAATCAGCAAATTTATATAAATATATTAGGGCAAATAAAAAAATCTATTTATATACCTAAAAAATATTTAACGAAAAAACATAATAATTTCGCCATAAAATCATTTTATGGAATAGCTTTTTCGACTGAACAAAATAAATATACTAAATATAAATTTGATAAGATTATTCAAAATAAAAATATTAAAGTTAGAACTCTTGGTGGATGGCTTGCTATATCACAACAATATTTTGCTACTGCTTGGATCTTAACTCATCTACTAGGTACAAATACTATTTATACAAAAAAAATTGATGAAAATATTGCAAGTATTAACTTCAAATCATCTGATGAAATAATTTTATCAAATTCTCAAAAAAGTTTTTTATCTACTTTGTGGGTAGGACCTAAAATTTCAGAACAAATGTCTAAAGTTGCACCTTTTTTAAATTTAACTATAGACTATGGTCTATTATGGTTTTTGTCACAACCATTATTTAAATTATTAAATTTAATATATAATATTATAGGAAATTGGGGATATTCAATTATATTTATCACTTTTTTAGTTAAAATGATGACATATCCATTATCTAAACAACAATATATTTCTATGATTAAAATGCGTTTTTTACAACCACAAATAAAAAAAATTAAAGAAAATTTTGGACATGATAAACAACGTTTTAGTAAAGAAATAATTTCTTTATATAAAAGAGAAAATATTAACCCTCTTTCTGGATTATTTCCTATAATAATACAAATGCCCATCTTTTTATCATTATATTATATGTTAACAAATTCTGTAGAATTACGACATGCACCATTTATTTTTTGGATTAAAGATTTGTCATCAGAAGATCCTTACTATATATTACCAATCATAATGGGTATTACTATGTTTTTTATTCAGAAAACATCACAAAGTAATTCTAAAGATAACAAACAAATGAAAATTATGTATTTAATACCTTTTATTTTTAGTTTATTTTTTTTATGGTTCCCATCTGGATTAGTATTATACTATATAGTTAGTAATATAATAACATTATTACAACAGAAATGGATTTCTTTACAAATAAATAAGAAAAAAATTAAAATTTAATTATAAAGTTATGGAAAGAAATACAGATACAATTATTGCAAGAGCAACTCCATTAGGGCAAGGTGGTGTAGGTATTATAAGAATATCTGGCAATAAAGTATTTAATGTAATTAAACATACATTAAAACTTACATATATAAAACCAAGATATGCTCATTATTTATCTTTTTTTTATAAAAATAAAATTATAGATAAAGGAATTGTTTTATTATTTCTAAAACCTTATTCCTTTACAGGAGAAGATGTTTTAGAATTACAATGTCATGGAGGACCAATATTATTAGATTTATTAATAAATGACATTGTTAATATATCTGGTATTAGGATTGCTAATCCAGGAGAATTTTCAGAAAGGGCTTTTTTAAATAAAAAAATTGATTTAACTCAAGCAGAAGCAATCACAGATATAATCTCAGCTAATTCAAAAGCTGCCGTTTTTGCAGCTATGAATTTAATGCATGGTAAATTTTCAAAATTATTAAAGATCTTTTCAATAAATCTTATAAACTTAAGAACAGAAATAGAATCTTTTCTTGAATTTGAGTATGAAATTAATTTTTCTATTTTTTGTAAAAATATTTTAAGAAAATTAGATAAATTATTAGATAATTTAATGCATATTATGGAATATGTAAAAAATGGTATTAGAATTAGGGAAGGAATAAAAATAACACTGATTGGACCTCCTAATTCTGGAAAATCCAGTTTAATGAACTTAATTACTAATAAAGATATTTCTATAATTACAGATATTCCTGGAACAACCAGAGATATTTTACATGAAAATATTTATATTAATTCTGTACCAATAGAAATAATTGACACAGCAGGAATTAGAAAAACTAATAATAAAATTGAAAGTATTGGGATTAAAAAAACTTTTGAAATAATAAAAAAGTCTAATTATTTATTTTTAATTATTGAAGATAAAATGTCTGAAAAAAATTTATTAAAAATAATTAATAATGATATAAAAAAATATATAAAAAATATACCAATTATTGTTATACGTAATAAAATAGATGTGACAAATAGTGTTCCTGAATTAATTAAAAACAAGGATTTTACTACAATAAAATTATCTGTAAAAACAAAAAAAGGTATTTTAATATTAATGAATTTTATTAGGAATAATATTCTTTATACTAATAATAATGAAGATCAATTTACAGCTCGAGAAAGACATATAAATACATTAAATAATATATATCTTCTTCTTAAAGAAGCAAAAAAAGAATTTTTAGACATAAAATTAATTGAATTATTATCTGAAACTTTAAGATTAGTACAAAAAGAATTAGATCTCTTAACTGGAAAATTTACATCAAAAGATTTATTGAAATCTATTTTTTCTAATTTTTGTATAGGTAAATAAATTTATTATGCCTGAATTACCTGAAGTAGAAGTTATTAAAAACATGATTAAACCTTATTTAGAAAAAAAAATTATTAGTTATGCTATAGTAAGAAATAAAAAGTTAAAGTACCTTATTCCAAGGAATATAGTTAATATACATAATCAAAAAATTTTAAATATTAAAAGAAGAGGAAGATATATTATAATAATACTATTATACAACTCAATTATAATTCATTTAGGTATGACAGGAAATTTATTTATAATAGAAAAAGACATGTTATCATACGGTAAACATGATCATATTGATTTAATTATGGATAATAATATTATTTTACGGTATACAGATTCAAGAAAGTTTGGTTTTTGGTTATGGGAAACTAAAAATTATAAAGATAATATTTTTTTAAAAAAATTAGGTCCAGAACCACTAAAAAACGAATTTAATAGTAAGTATTTATATAAATTTACTAAGAAAAAAAATATTCCTATAAAAATATTATTGATGGATAATTGTATTGTAACTGGGATAGGAAATATATACGCTAGTGAATCATTATTTTTATCAAAAATTTTACCTACAAGAATATCAAAGACTTTAAATTTTAAAGAAATTAATATTCTTGTTAAGAATATTAAATATATTTTAAATAAGTCTATTAAATATGGTGGTTCGTCTATAAAAGATTATAGACAACCTAATAGAAAGATTGGTAATTTTCATAAATTGTTATTTGTTTATGGTAAACAAAATAAATTATGTAAAATCTGTTGTACAAAAATTATTAAAATCAAACAAAGAAATAGAAGTACTTTTTTTTGTAGTAAATGTCAAATTTAAATACTAAAAATTATTTTAGTAAGGAGAAGTTATTTGATTATATGTTTTGTATTTTCCTAAAATAATTCTACTCAAAATCACTAAACATAAAGATATTACTATTAATATAGTAGCTAAAACATTTATTTCTGGTGAAATACCTATTTTTGCCATTGAATAAATTCTTAATGGAAGTACTTCATATGTAGGTCCTGTTACAAATGTTGATATTGTTACATCATCCATTGATAAAGCGAAACTTAATAACCAACTAGAAATTATTGCAGGAAATATTAATGGTAATATTATTTTTGTTAAAATAATAAATTCGCTAGCACCTAAATCCTTGGCAGCTTCAAATATTTTATTATCAAAATTTTTTAGTTGTGAATATATAGTAATAACAACATACGGCAAGCAAAAAGTAATATGTGAAATAAGTAAAGACCAAAAACCTAAAGGGAAATCTAGTAAGATAAATAATAATAATAAAGAAATTGCCATAACGATATCTGGTGACATTATTACTATAAATAATAAAGTACTTATAAATGATTTAAGATGAATATTATAATAACATAGAGATAAAGATATTAGTAATCCAAGTAAAGTTGCAAAAACTGCAGTAATACAGCCAATAAGTAATGAATGATATGTTACTTCTAATAAAGAATAATTATGTAAAATTGCATAATACCATTTTATACTAAATCCTTCCCATTTAACTCCAAATTTTGATTTATTAAAAGAATTTATTATAATAAGAATAATAGGTATATAAAACCAGCAATAAATTAAATTTATAAAAATTATTCTACAAATGTTTCTAAACATTATTTTTTAATTCCTTTTTATCTAAAAATTTAATTATTTTTAAATATAATATTAAGAATATTCCTGTAATGAATGTTATCATTGTACTGATAGCTGATCCTAAGGGCCAGTCTCTTATATTTAGAAATTGGATTTTAATAAGATTTCCTACTAGTAAATTTTTAGCTCCTCCCATCAAGTCAGCAATATAAAACATACCCATAGCTGATAAAAAAACTAATGAACAACCAGCAATAATACCTGGAGTAGTTAAAGGAATAGTTATATACAAGAAAATTTTCCAAGCTGGGGCACCTAGATCTTTTGCAGCTTCTATATAAAAAAAATCTAATTTTTCTAAACTAGAATATATAGGCATAATCATAAAGGGTAATAAAATATATATTAATCCTAAAATTACAGCTATAGTAGTATATATTATATGTATAGGATGATTTATAATTTTCAAAAAAATTAAAATATAATTTAACCATCCATTTACTCCAAAGAATATTTTTAAACAATATATTCTAATTAAAGAATTAACCCAAAATGGTAAAAATAAAAAAAATAACATTAATGATCTTTTTTTAGTAGAAATTTTTGTTAAAGCAAAAGCAAAAGGATATCCTATTAACAAACAAATTATTGTAGTAATACATGAAATATATAATGAATGAAGAAATACTTTAATATATAAAGAATTTAATAATTTTAAATAATTTTTTAATGAAAAATTCAACGTAATTAAATGATTATTATTTTTTGTTAAAAAACTGATAATAATAATCATTATATTAGGTAAAAGAATAAATAATAATAACCAACCAATAATCAAAAAAATAATAATATTTTTAATATATCCCATTATTTTTTTCATAAGGTAGTGTGACCTCCCATGTTTCAACCCAATTAATTAACATTTTTTGATTTAAGGCATGATCAACGTAAGGGTCATTTTCATTGAAAAATTCACTAACAGTAATAATTTTACCATTCTCTAATTCTAATGTTGATTCTAAAGTCATTCCTTTATAATTTTTTTCTTTTACATAACCAATTAATCCTTTTCCAGATACATTATTATCTATTTCTTTTATTTTTAAATCTTCAGGTCTTAATAATACATGTATTCTTTCCCCAGAAATAACAGGAAAAGAAACTTTAATATTACATATATAACCTTCTAGGTTAGCTTGTACTTGTTTATTACTTAGTTTTTTTAAAATAATTGCATCAAATATATTAATATCTCCTATAAATTTAGCTACAAACAAATTTTTTGGTTCTTCATATATTTCTCTAGGAGTCCCTTCTTGTTCTATTTTTCCATTACGTAATAAAATAATACGATCTGATATACTTAAAGCTTCTTCTTGATTATGTGTTACTAAAATAAAAGTAATCCCTAATTTTCTTTGTAAAGCTTTTAATTCATTCTGCATTTTCTTACGTAATCTATAATCTAAAGCGGATAATGATTCATCTAATAATAATATTCTTGGTTGATTAATTACTGCTCTTGCGATAGCAACTCTTTGTTGTTGTCCTCCTGATAATTCATGTGGTTTTCTATATGCAAATTTTGTTAATTGAACCATTTCTAATATTTTTTCTACTTTTTTTACTATTTCTTTATATGGTTTTTTTTGCATTTGTAAACCAAATGCTATATTTGCAAATACTGACATGTGAGGAAATAAAGCATAACTTTGAAAAACCATATTTATTTGTCTGTCTTCAGCTGGTTTGTATGTGATTTCTTCATTATTCAATAGAATTGAACCACTATCTACTTTCTCTAAACCAGCAATTAGTCTAAGAATTGTAGTTTTACCACAACCTGAAGGACCTAAAAAAGTAATAAATTCGCCGTTATTTATATTTAATTGAAAATTAGAAATGATTTTTTTACCAAAAAAAGATTTATTAATATTATTAAGGTTAATTAGTGCTTTTTTAACATTTTGATTTTTCATATAAAAAAAACTCTAGCCAAACGTTATTTAATATTTATTAATTTGATTAATATAAAAAATATTTTTTATAGAAAACATATATTATAAAAAATTTAAATGATAAATAATTAAAAAATATATAATATATTTATATAAAATAATTTAAATATTTTTTTAAAACTAAATAAAATATTTACTAAAAATTTTTTTGAATAAAAATAATACACTACCTTCATAAAAAGGTACATATAATATTAATATATATTTATTATTATAAGTAATATTTGTTTTTTTTAAAAAATTAAATTATTTGTTAATTAATGGAATTTGTTTTTCAATAATACCTCCACCTAAACAAATATTTTTACAATAAAAAACAGCTGATTGTCCTGGTGTAATACCAAAAATAGGAGTACTAAAATATACTTTAATTTTATTATTATTAAGTAAATAAATTTGACATTCAACACTATTTTGTCTATATCTAGTTTTTATTGTATATTTTTGTGAAAATTGAAATAGAGAAGTAATCCAAGTTATTTCTTTTGCTATTAATCCAACAGAATATAAATAAGGATTATTATAGCCTTGTACAACAACTAAAATATTTTTTTTTATATCTTTTTTATAAACATACCATGGTTTATTTCCATAATATGAAGATCCTCCTAACCCGATTCTTTTTCTTTGTCCTAAAGTATAATGTATTAATCCTTTATGTTTTCCTATAATTTTTCCATTAATGTCCACTATATTTCCTGGTTTTACAGATATATATTTATTTAAAAATTTTGGAAAATTTTTCTCTCCTATAAAACAAATTCCTGTAGAATCTTTTTTATTAGCATTAATGAATTTTAATTTTTTTGCAAAATATCTTACTTCATTTTTTTTTAAATTTCCTATAGGAAATAAAATTTTTCTAAGTTGAATTTCTTTTATCGTATATAAAAAATAACTTTGATCTTTATTTGAATCAATTCCTTTAAATAAAAAAAATTTATTTTTTATTTTTTTACAACGAGCGTAATGACCAGTACTAATATAATTAGCTCCTAAATTTTTAATAGCAAAATTCATAAAATACTTAAATTTAATTACTTTATTACATAGTATATCTGGATTAGGAGTATTTCCTTTCTTATATTCAGAAAGAAATTTTTCAAAAACAAAATCCCAATATTCTGACGAAAAATTAATTTTATGTAAATAAATATTTAATTTTTTACAAATATTTTCAGCATGATATAAATCATCTTGAATATGACAGTTATTATTCACGTCATCTTCTTCCCAGTTTTTCATAAATAATCCTTCTACTTGATAATTTTGTTTCTTAAGTAACCAAGCAGATAAAGAAGAATCTACTCCTCCAGACATAGCAATTATTACTTTTTTTTTAATCATTTAAATATCTTTTTTAAAAAATAAAAATTTAACATTTTATAGAAATAAAATAATATTTTATTAGAAAACTTATTATTAATGTTTTTACATTTTTGTAATAGTTTTTATCCCTAATAACGATAATCCTGTTTTTAGGATTCGTGATGTTAAAAAAACTATTTTTAATCTACTAATTTTTAGTAAATCATTTTTTAAATCTAAAATATTACAATTTTCATAAAAAATAGAAAATAATACTGTAATTTTATACAACCAGTTACATAATATGTTTGGTGTACCTTTTTTTGCAATTTTTAAAATTATATTTTCAAATTCTAAAAATGTTATAGCAAGATTTATTTCATAATTATTTGAAAAATGAACTTCTAAATTTAAAAAATGGTTAAAATTAATATTTGCTTTATTTAATAAAGATTTTGTTCTTACATATGCATATTGAATATATAAGGCTGTATTCCCATTAAAGGACAACATATCCTTCCAACTAAAAATATAGTTATGTAATCTATTTTTAGATAGATCAGCGTATTTAATTGCACCTATACCTATTATTTCAGATAATTTTTCTAATTCATCTTTTTTTATATCAGGATTTTTTTGAAAAATTATATTTTTTGCTTTTATTATAGATTTTTCAATTAAATGATGTAATTTAATATTATTACCTTCTCTAGTTTTAAATGGTTTATTATTTTTATCTAAAATCATACCAAACATATGATGTTCTAATTGTACATGAGCAGGAATATAATTTGCTTTTCTTGCAATAGTAAAAATTTGTTTTAAATATTGATTTTGTCGTGCGTCAACATAATAAATAATACGATCAGCTTTTAGTATTTCATAACGGTATTTTATACATGCAATGTCAATTGTAGCATAAAGGTATGCTCCGTCTTTTTTTTTAATAATAACAGCCATTTGTAATCCTTTTTTATTTTGCATATTTTTAATAGGTATTACAACTGCACCATTATTATTTACAGCTAAACCTTTATTTTTTAAATCTTGAACTATATCTGGTAATAATTCATTGTATATACTTTCCCCCATAGTATCTTTTTCAGTTAAAGTAATATTAAGTTTTTTATATAAATTATAATTATTACTCATAGTAATATTTACTATTTTTTCCCATATTTTTAAACATGAAATATCTTTTTGTTGTAATTTAACAACATATTTTTTAGATTTTTTTGCAAAATTATTATCCTTAATATATTTTTTTTGTGCTTGTTTATAAAATATACCTAAATCAGAAATTGAGATATTTGTCTTGTACTTTTTATATTTTAAAAAAGCAATAAGTATTCCAAATTGGGTACCCCAATCCCCAATATGATTTGATTTAATAACATTATGTCCTAAAAAAGATAAAATCCTTACCATAGAATCACCTAATATTGTAGATCTTAAATGACCTACATGCATTTCTTTTGCAATATTAGGACTAGAATAGTCAACAATAATATTGTTAGATTTTATTTTTTTGATCCCTAATCTATCCGAAGATATTAAAAAATTAATTTGTTGAGATAACCATGATTTTTTAAGAAAGAGATTAATATATCCGATTTTAGTAATTTTGATTTTGGATATTAATTTTTTTAAATTTAAATACTCTAAAACTTTATTAGCTAAACTTATAGGGTTAGTATTTAAATTTATAGCAGCTGATATAATTCCATTTATTTGATAATGTCCAAACTCTATTTTTTTACATTTACGTAAAAAAACATTATGTTTAGCTGGTATTCCAGCTTTTATCATTGCTTTATGAATTTCTTTTGAAAGAATATCTTTAATATTCATATATTTTACCGTTATATTATAATATAAGTACTAACTACTAACTAATAAATAATTTGTTTATAGCATATTCTATTCTTTCTAAAGCTTTATATAAAATAATACGAGAACAAGCAAAATTAAAACGAATAAAATTACTATCACCAAAATCTTTTCCAGAAGAAAATTTTAACCCATATTTTTCAAAATATAAAGATGGATTAGTAACCTTCATATTTTTACAATTAATCCATCCTAAATATGTTGCATATGGTTTTAAAATATTTAAATAGGATATATTATTAATTTTATTAACTAAAATATTACGATTTTTTCTTAAAAATTTTATTTGTTCTGTTAACCAATCATTACATTGATTATTTCCCCAAGCTGTTGTAGCTGCAATAAAAGAAAATATATCTATATTTGGAAGAGTTTTTTTTTTAGATAAAATAAATTTAGTACGTAATTTTTTATTAGGAATAATAGCTACTGCAAAATTTAGTCCAGATATATTATATGTTTTTGAGGGAGACATAAAAGTTATACTACATTGTTCTGCTTCTGGATGTATAGAGGCAAAAGGTATATGTTTTGTTTTTTTTTGTAAAATTAAATCACAGTGTATTTCATCTGAACAAATAATTAAATTATGTTTTTTTATAAAATATAAAATATTTTCTAATTCTTTATAAGAAAAAACAGATCCTGTAGGATTATGAGGGTTACATAACATTATTAATTTTTCATTACCTAACATTTCAGAATTTAAAATATTAGGATCTAATATCCATTTTTTTTTATTATGTGATAAGTATATATATTTTGGTATTCTATGATGTAATAATATTGACTGAATAAAAGGGGGGTATATCGGTATATATGTTATAACTGATGCATTTTTTTTTGTAAAAGTTCTTATACTCAAATTTAGTCCTGAAACTACACCATTTATATAAACTATCCATGAAGGATCAATTTTCCAATTATAAAATTTTAAGAATCGTTTAACAATAATTTCAGATAAATTTTTAGGTTCAATACCATATCCAAATATACCATGATTTATTCTTTTTTTTAACTCTTGTCTAATGCATTCAGGAGAATAAAAATCACTATCCGCAACCCACAAGGGTATAATATTTCTGTTATTATACTTATTCCATTTTAAACTATCGCTATTTAATCTATTAACTAATTTATTAAAATTATATTTATATGTCATATTACTAATTATTATTTTTAATATTTAAGTATATCAAATTATTTAAATAATAAAAATATAAAAAATCTAATTTTTATTAGATTTTTTATATTTTTATATTTAAAATACTTAAGTAATTAAAGTTATTTTTATAATATGAAATCATTTATTTATAAAATATTATAAATATAATTTACTTATATATTTTATGAAAATAGAGTTTTTTATGAAAAAAAAAATTTATTGCGGGGAAATTAATAAAGAACATATAAATAAGGAAGTTATTATCTATGGGTGGGTAGATAGTTTTAGAAATTTGGGAAAATTAATTTTTATTAACGTAAAAGATAGAGAAGGAGTTGTTCAAGCTGTTTTTAGTTCTAAATATAATAAAATTGCTTATGATTTAGCTACTACATTACGTAATAATTTTTGTATAAAAATTATAGGAAAAATAGTAGAAAGAACAACAAAAAATAAAAATTTAAATATATTTACTGGAGAAATAGAGATTATTGTTTTTAATTTATTCATTATTAACAAATCTCTCCCCCTACCTATTGATAATAATAAATTAAATACAGAGGAAATAAGATTAAAATATCGATATTTAGATTTAAGACAACTTAAAATGGCTAAAATAATAAAATTAAGATCTACTATAATAAGTATTATTAGAACATTTTTAGAAAAAAATAAATTTTTAAATATTGAAACTCCAATATTAACTAATTCTACTCCAGAAGGATCTAGAGATTTTTTAGTACCCAGTAGAATACATAAAAAAAAATTTTATGCTTTACCTCAATCTCCTCAAATTTTTAAACAATTATTAATGATTGCTGGATTAGATCGTTATTATCAAATTGCTAAATGTTTTCGTGATGAAGATTTACGTTCAGATCGTCAACCAGAATTTACTCAAATTGATATAGAAATGTCTTTTACAAATTCAATTACTTTTAGAAATTTTATAGAAAAAATAATATTTAATTTATGGAAAAACGTAAAAAATATTTCACTTAATAAATTTAAATCATTAACATTTAAAGATTCAATAAAATATTTTGGTACAGATAAACCTGATTTAAGAAATCCGTTAAAACTTAACGATATAACTAATGTTTTTATAAAAAATTGTATAAACAAAACAAAAAAAAAAATAATATCTATTTATATAAGTTTTAAATATATAAAAAATATAAAAATAAAAACTTTATCTTTATATCAAGAATATATGAAAAAATATGGAATTAATGATTTAAATATTTTTCAAGTACACAATTTAAAATTAATTAATATTTTTAAAGAAAAAAATTTATACATAAATACATTAAGTGAGGCAGAAATAAAAAATATCATTTTTAAGCATAAAGCTAATAATAATGATATTATTTTTATAGGTACAGAAGTAAAGATAAATAGTTCATTAACTTCTATGGGTATTTTAAGAAAAAAATTAGGAATAGATTTAAATTTAATTAAAAAGAATAAATGGTGTCCGTTATGGATTATAGATTTCCCATTATTTAAAAGGAATGAAAAAGGTGAATTAGTGTCTATGCATCATCCATTTACATCACCAAAAAATTTTGATATAAATTTTTTAAAAAATAATCCAGAAAAAATTATATCTGATTCATATGATCTTGTAATAAATGGATATGAAATTGGTAGTGGTTCTTCTAGAATACATCAGTATAAGATACAAAAAATAATATTAGATATTCTTAATATAGATAATGTAACTCAACAAAAAAATTTTGGATTTTTTTTAGAAGCTTTAAAATTTGGAACACCTACACATATAGGTATGGCTTTAGGATTAGATAGATTAGTTATGTTATTGTCTGATACTAAAAATATTCGTGATGTAATTGCTTTTCCAAAAACAACATCTTCAACATGTTTATTAACTCAATCACCTAATATTATTGATAATAATATTTTAGATGAGCTAGGATTATTATGTAAAAAATAGGAGTATATATATTTTATGTCAGGACATAGTAAATGGGCTAATATTCGTCGTCGTAAAGAAACACAAGATAATAAAAAGGATAAAATTTTTTCTAAAATTATTAAAGAATTAAATACAGCTTCTCAAAATGGAGGAAATAATCCTGAGTATAATTCTAAATTACGTTTAGTTATAGAAAAAGCATTATCATATAATATGAGTCGTACAATTATTAATCGAATTTTATTAAATTCTGTTATTCAAAATAAAAGAAATAAAAATAAACTAAAAGAAATTATTTATGAAGGATATGGTCCGTATAATATAGCATTAATGATTAATTGTATAACTGATAATAATAATAGAACTGTATCTTTTATACGTAATATTTTAAATAAAAATGGAGGATATTTAGGACGTAAAAATTCAGTTAATTATATTTTTAAAAAACAAATATATATTGCATATGAATATAAAAATAATGAAAATGATATTTTAAATATTGCAGAAGAATTAAAAGCAGACGATATTGTTTTTACAAAAAAAATCATTAAAATAATTTTTTCAAAAGAAAAATATAAATTTCTTACTAAAAAAATAAAAAAATTTACATTAAAACCAATAAAAATAAAATTTTTTATAAAACCGTTTATTACCAAAAAGGTGGATAATCTAATAAAAAAAAAATTGATAGATTTCTTTTCTTTGTTAAAAGAACATAAAGATATAAAAGAAATTTATCATGATGCAGAAATATAACTAGTAAAATTTTTATTTATATTTTTTATTAAAATATAAAAATTATTTTTAAATTAAAAACATAATTTATATTTTATTTTAATATATAAAAAATTTTAAAATAACAATATAAAAAGTATTAATTTTTCATTAAATTAAAATTTTTATAAAAATAAAAGGAAAATAATAAATAGAATTATTTAAATTTTTTGATATCTAAAAATAAAAAAAATAAATTTTATTTTAAAAAGAAATTATATAAAAAAATACGACCATCACTATAAATAGTGAGTTATATTATTTTTATTTTAAATATTTATTTAAAAAAATTAAATATTTAATACTAAAAAAATTTACGATATAAGAAATAGTATTTACTCTTTTAAATTTATTTAAAATTAATATAAATATTATTATTAATTTAGTAAAAATATTATATATAATTTTCTCTTTTTATAAAAATATTAATCCATACTTATGACAAATAACATATTTATTACACTTAATAAGTTTAATTAAAAAAATTAAAATCTTATTAAAATATAATAAATTTTGATTTTGTTACATTTACTATTTTAAGTAATAAATTTTATAAAAATATGTTATTTATATATTTTTAATATTGGATCAATGCCGGCAATAATATTACCTGAATATTTTTTAATTTTCTTTATTTCTTCAGTATTAGAAATAACTACAGGAGTTAATATAGATTTTGCTGTTTTGATCAAATAATTTAGATCTAATTCAATAATTATATCCCCTTTTTTTACTTTATTATTTTTTTCAAAATTTAATATTCGCTTAAAACCTTTCCCTTTTAAATTAATTGTATCAATTCCAAAATGTACAAATAATTCTATATTGTTTGCTGTTTTGATAGAAAAAGCATGATTAGTTTCAAATATTTTTCCTATAGTCCCATCAATAGGAGCAACCATTACATTACCTGTCGGATTAATAGCAATTCCGTCTCCTACAATTTTATCTGAAAATACAGTATCAGGTACAGTTTCTATATCAATTATAGTACCATCTATAGGAGCATAAATTTTAGTACTTTGAATTGTTTTTGTTTTTTTAAAAAATTTAGAAAAAATATTCATTTAATTTAAACCTTTTATTAAAAATTTTGTATAAAATTAATTATACTTATTATAATCTGATATTAAATTATTAATATCTTTGATTGTCGGTTGCAACAAAACATTATTAGTTAATTCTTGTGCTTTTTGCATTTTAGTTTTACGAATAATATTTTTAATTTTTGGAATAGAAATAGAACTCATACTAAATTCATCTAATCCCATTCCTAATAAAATAGGAATTAAACGTTCATCACTTGCTAATTCACCACACATGCCAGTCCATTTTCCTTCAGCATGAGAAGCATCAATCACTTTTTTTATTAAATAAAATATAGCTGGATGCATTGGATTATATAAATGTGATATAAGTTCATTTCCTCTATCAACGGCTAATGTATATTGTGTTAAATCATTAGTTCCAATACTAAAAAAATCTATTTCTTTTGCTAAATGGTTAGCTATAATAGCAGATGCTGGAGTTTCTACCATTATTCCTATAGCAATTTTATTATTAAAACTTATTTTTTTATTTTGTAATTGTTTTTTTAAAAAAATCAATTCATTTTTTAAAAAAAGAACTTCTTCAATGGAAATAATCATAGGAAACATAATATGTAATTTACCAAAAACAGACGCTCTTAATATAGCCTTTAATTGTGTATGCAAAATATCTTTGCGATCCATACTTACTCTAATAGCTCTAAACCCTAAAAATGGATTTTCTTCCTTAGGTAAATTCATATATGATATTTTTTTATCACCTCCAATATCCATTGTACGAATAATTACAGATTTCCCTTTCATTTTTTGAGCAACAGTTTTATACGCGATAAATTGCTCTTCTTCTGAAGGTAATGTATTACGGTTCATAAATAAAAATTCTGTACGATATAAACCAATCCCATCTGCTCCATTTTTTTGAACATTATTTAATTCTTGTAATGATCCGATATTAGCACAAATTTTAATTTTATAATCATCTTTAGTTACTGCAGGTAAATTACTTAATTTAGTTAATTTATTTTTTTCTTTTACGTATTTATTATATATTATTTTTTCTTTTTTAATTACATTTTGTAATGGATTAATATAAATAGTATTATTAATACTATCTAAAATTATATAATCATTAGTTTTTACTTTACTAGTAATATTACCAGTACCTACAATAGCAGGTATTTCCAATGAACGTGCCATTATAGCTGTATGTGAAGTTCGGCTCCCTAAATCTGTAATAAATCCTAAAATTTTTTTTAAATTTAATTGAGCTGTTTCAGAAGGAGTAAGATCTTTTGCAATTAAAATAACTTCTTTATTAATTTCATTTAAATTAATAATTTCTAAACCTAGAATATTTTTGATTAACCGATCACCAATATCTTTAATATCTATTATTCTTTCTTTTAAATATTCATCACTTAATTTTTTTAATGTTTTTATTTGAGATGTTATTACTGAATGTACAGCAGCATCTGCTGATAATAAATTATTTTTTATTAAAAAAATAACTTCTTTAGTTAATTCTTCATCTTGAAGTAAAATTATATATCCTTCTAAAATAGATTCTCTCTTTAAATTAGATTGTTTTAGTAAATGTGTTTTTATATATTCTATTTGTTCTATAGATTCTTTTTGTCCTTTTAAAAACTTATTAATTTCTACATCTATTTCACTATCAGTAATTTTATTATTATTAATAATAATATTATCTACTTTTAGTAAAAATGCTTTACCAAAAGAAATACCAGGAGAAGCTGAAATTCCTGAAATCATGCTTTTTTACCTCTATTATTAGATAACAGTATTTATATATAAATATGATTTTGTACAAATCAATTCTATTTTAAAAAAATGGCTCATATTGTTTATTAAATTATTATTTTAATTTTTTTATAAAACATATGATTTTTTAATAAAAAAATTTAATTTACATAAATCTTAAGTATATCTTATAATTTTTGAATAATTCTTATTAAATGTTCTATAGCTTTTTGTTCATCTTGTCCAGAAGCTGTTAAAGTTATTAATGTTCCTTTAACTAATCCTAGAGTTTGTATTTTAAACAAACTTTTAGCATTTACTGTTTTCCCATTACATGTAATTGTAATATTTGATATAAAATTTTTAGCTTCTTTTACAAAGAGTGCTGCTGGACGAGTATGAAACCCATGAGTATTATTAATAATAATTTCTTTTTGCAACATTATTTTTCCTTAAATATAGATATATTTTTTATATATTTATTTAGTTAAGATGTTTTTTCATAAAAAAAATATTTAATTAGCTTATGACAAACGAAAATTAACAATAAATTATATAAATGATTATATCATTTTAAATATTTAATTTAATAAATAACATAGATAAACTATCTTGGCTACTAAATTAATTAAGGTGATAAATATTTAGTATATTTTTAAATTATATCTTTTTTTAAAAAAAAGAATTATGATATTTTCATATAATTATTACTTAATAATATAAAACATATAAATTTTAAAATATAAAATAAAAATTTTCTGTGTACTATTAATCAGTATAATCATTTTTATATAAGTATTTTTTTAAAAAAATTTTAAATAAAATACATATTTTACTTAAAAATATGGATAAATAATAATGGAAAAAATATTTGATTCAAAATTTAATAAAAATAATATTTCTATTAAAATTATATTTTTTTTGATAAAAAAATATAGTTCTCCTTTTTGGATATATTGTGCTGAAAACATAAAACAAAAAATTTTACAATTAAAACAATTTGATACAGTACGATTTGCACAAAAAGCTTGTTCGAATATTAATATTTTAAAATTAATGAAATCTGAAGGAGTAAAAGTAGATGCAGTATCATTAGGAGAAATTGAAAGAGCATTAATAGCTGGTTATAATTATAAAAATGAAAACGATATTATTTTTACATCTGATATATTTGATAGTAAAACATTAAAACGTGTTATTGAATTAAATATCACTGTAAATATTGGATCTATAGATATGTTATACCAACTTGGTAATTTATCTAAAGGACATAATATATGGTTAAGAATTAATCCTGGATTTGGACACGGACATAACAAAAAAACTAATACAGGTGGTGAAGAAAGCAAACATGGCATTTGGTATAAAGATATCAAAAAATCTATTGATATTATTAATAAATATAAATTAAATTTAATTGGAATACATATGCATATAGGTTCTGGAGTAGATTATAAACACTTAAAAAAAGTATGTAATTCAATGATATCTAACGTAATACAACCATATATGCCAAAAATTAATATAATATCAGCTGGAGGAGGATTATCTATACCATATAGATATAATGACGAAATTATAAATATTAGTCATTATTTTAATTTATGGAATAAAACAAGAAATATCATTAATAATTATTTTAATAAAAATATAAAATTAGAAATTGAACCTGGAAGATTTTTAGTAGCTGAAGCAGGACTATTAGTTTGTCAAGTATGTGCAATTAAAAATATAAAAAACAAAAGATTTGTACTTGTAGATATCGGTTTTAATGATTTTATTCGTCCCGTAATGTATGGTAGTTATCATTATATATCAGCAATATCATATAAAGGTAATGATATGTCTAATTTACCTAAAGTGGAAACTATAATAGCGGGCCCATTATGTGAATCAGGTGATATATTTACACAACTGGATAATGGGAAAATAACTTTTTTTATATTACCATTAGTTAATGTTGGTGATTATTTAATATTTCATGATACAGGAGCATATGGAGCGTCAATGTCTTCTAATTATAATAGTAGACCTTTAATACCAGAAATTTTAATTGAAAACAACATACCTAAAATAATTCGTCGCCGTCAAACAATACAAGAATTAATTTCTTTAGAATTATTTTAAAATGTATATTTTTTATAAGTTAATAATATTAATAATTAAAAAATATTTAAATTTAAATATTAAAATAACAAATTATTTATAAAATTAAACTTTAATAAATGATTTTATGAATTCTTTTTTTAAATAAAAAGATTTAGGAGTAATAAATATAATTTTTCCTTGGTTGTCTATAGTTTTCGTTAATTTTTTTTTTTCTGATTTATTTTTCACTAATAAAATAGAACCATTATAATAATTTATATGTTTGATTTGTCCTAATATAAATAATTCTATAAATTTAATCCAATCATTGTATATTTTAATTTTATCAAAAACTGATGGTTTCCATAATAATGGTTGACCAATTATCTTCATAAACATATGTGTTTTTTTATTTTTTACAATAATTGGTATCCATAAAATTTTTGATAATTTATTGTATAATTTACTTTTATACCAAAATAAATTATTTTTATTTAACAATGGCAATGAACAAATAAAACTATCATTAATAATATTATTATTTTTATATATAGTAATAGTTTTTATTTCTATTCCTAAATGAGGAATATCTTGATTATATTTATTATTTGTTTTTTTACCTAATAAAAAAAATTCAATTAATTTACCTATAAATCCTTTATCTTTTTCAAAATTTTTTGAAATTGCATAATTTGTCCATTTTATAATATCTATTATATTATTTCCTGTTAATAATGTTGCTCTTAATAATAACATTTTTTCATTATAGATAAATTGAGAAAACATTTTTTTTAAATAACCAAAATTTTTTATTTTGATAAAATAAAAAATTATATTCTTGCAATAAAATTTTTTGTTTTAAAAATTTATTTTTAATAATTATAAATGAATTATTTTATCAAAAAAGTTTAGAAAATGTTAGTATAACAGAATAATTTCTTTATTTATAATTTACGCATGTTTACAATTTATAATTCCAATAATATAGATATTTTATTAAATTTAATAAAAATACAAATTACAAAAAAACCTTTAACTAATCCATTAGAACCAGAAATTATAATATATAATAATAACCATTATGCTCAATTAATGAAAATTAATTTTTCAAATATTTTAGGAATATATGCAAATATTAATTTTATTTCTTTTGAAGAATTTATCAGAAATTTATTTATAAAAATAATACCTGATATATATCAAGATGATTTTTTATATAGAGAATCTATTATTTGGAAAATAATGTATATTATTCCTAAATTAATATCAAATATTGATTTTATTAATTTTAAAAAATATTTTTCTCATAATATAAAAAATATTAATTTTTTATTTCAAATATCAGATCAAATATATCATTTATATGATAAATATCAAAAATATAAACCAGAATTATTATTATTTTGGGAAAAAAATAAGATGATACCATCATTAAACAATGAACATCAAATCTGGCAAACTGTATTATGGCAAAATTTAATAAAATACAATAAAAAAAAATTAGGTAAACAATTATGGCATTATGGTAAATTATATAATTTTTATCAAAAAAATGATAAATATAAAAAATTTAGATATCATTTAATACCAGAAAGAATATTTATATTAGATATTCAAAATATTCCTCCTATTTTTTTGAAATTACTAAGAAAAATAGAAAAATACATGGAAATACACCTTTTAATGTTTACTCCATGTAAATATTATTGGGGTAATTTAGAAAATAATAATTTTAATAAAAAAAATCAAAATTATTTATTTTATAATTCATTATTATTGTCATGGGGAAAATATCACCTAAATAATATAAACAAATTAATAAATATACCATCTAGAACAATTGAATCGTTTGTAAAAAATGACCCTAGTAGTTTACTAAATAATATAAAAAACGATATTTTATACTTAAATAATAATTTAAAAAAATCTAATACTAAAAAATATAAAAAAAAAATTAATATATCAGATAATTCAATTGCAATAAATATTTGTGAAAATATAAAAGTAGAGGTAAGTATATTATACAATAATATTTTAAAAATTTTGGAAAATAATCCGAAATATTTATTACATGATATTATTGTTTTATCTCCTAATTTAGAATTATATATTCCTTTTATCCATGCAACATTTAGTGATATTAATTTACCTATAAATTTAAATATGGGTAAAATACCAGATTTAGATTTATTAGATAGATTGATATTTTTATTAAAATTACCTTATAAAGATTTTACTCCTGATGAAATATTTTTTTTGTTAGAAAATGAACAAATATCAAAAAGATTCCATCTTAATAAACAAGATTTAGAATGTTTACGTTTTTGGGTAAAAAATTTGGGTATCAAATATGGATTAAATTTTAAATATTTTAATAAAATTATCATACCAAAAGATCAATATACTTGGAAATTTGGTTTACATCGCCTATTTCTTGGTTATGCTATTAATAGTATTTCAGGAAGTTGGAATAATATAATTCCATATAACGGAGGTTCTATTATAACAGGAAAGTTATTAGAAAAATTCACAAATTTTTTATTTAAATTAGAAGAATGGAAAAAAAAACTTAATAAAAAATATTTTTTAGAAAAATGGGAAAATATTTTATTAAAAATATATTCTGATTTTTTTATTCGTAATATTTCTCTAAATACAAATATATATTTTGTAATGAAAAAAATAATATTTTTTATTAAAAATGGTTTAAAAGAAAAATATAAAAGAAAAATTCCTGTTGATTTTATATTAGAAGAATTTAATTCTCAAATAAAAAAGATGAATAAAAAAGTTATTTTTAATATAAATAAAATAAATTTTTGTGCACTTAATTTTTTTAAAAATTCATCTTTTAAAGTTATTTTTATAATAGGAATGAATAATGAATTTTTTCCTAAAATTTCATATCCTATAGTATTTGATTTAATGCAAAATTATCCTTATAAAGAAGGATCTAATTATTTAGATGAAAGTAAAAATTTATTTTTAAAATTAATAATGTCAGTAGAAAAAAAATTATATATTAGTTATATTAATAATCCTATAATTAGTAGTAGTAAAAATGATCCTTCTATTTTAATAAATGAATTATTATTATATATTTCTAATAATTATTATATTAATAATAAAGAAAAAAATAATTGTATTATTAAAAATATTTGTAAAATATATAAAAGTAAAAAAAAATTAATTTTCATTAAAAATAAAAAGAAAAATAATGATGTAACTAATATTTTTAATTTAAAATTAATGAAAATAAAAAAAATCAAAATTAATGATTTAATTAATTTTTGGAAACATCCAGTTAAAGGATTTTTTAATCAAAAATTAAAAATATATTTACATGATTTAAATAATATAAAGTTATTTGATACAGAACCATTTTTTATTAATGCTTTACAAGAATTTTTAATAAACAAAGAAATATTATATTCATTAATTTTAAATAAAGATCTTAATAATTTATATAATTTTTTTTTAAATAAAGGTACTTTACCATATGGTTATTACGGGGAAATTTGGTGGGAAGAAAAAATTAAAAAAATGAAAGAATTATTTAATCAAGAATATCAAAAATATAAATATTTAGAAATAATAAATAAAATAAATTTTAAAATTTCTGATATTACATTATTTGGGACAATAAGGTATTTTAAATATAATTACGGGTTAATAAAATTTGAACCAAAATTAATAGATATTAAAACAATTATTGCATTATGGATAGAACATTTAATTTTATGTGCAAATAATATTTATAATGATAAACTTAATTTTTTTGTTTTTGGTTTAAAGAATACTAAATATGGTTTTCAATTTTTTTCTAAAAAACAAGCCATATTTTTATTAAAACAATACATAGATGGTTATATTTATGGAATGTATTCTCCTCTTATGTTACCAATGAAAAGTTCCTGGTCCTGGATTAATACTTGTTATAATTTTAACAAAAAATGTATTGATAATGACATTGTTATACAAAAACAGGCAAAAAGAAAATTTTTTTACTATTGGAATAATAATAATTTTCCAGGAGAATGTAATGATTTATATTTTGAAAGATTAAATTTTAATTTAGATGAAAAAATATGGTTAAAAACAATATTATTAATTAAAAAATGGATACTAAATTTAGTATATTATATTTATTAAAAAAGTAATATTATAATGATCAAAAAAATAATAAAATTTAAAGAATTTGATCCTTTTAAAGAAAATATACAGGGATCATATTTAATAGAAGCATCTGCAGGAACAGGTAAAACATTTACAATTATTATAATATATTTAAGATTACTTTTAGGTTTGTATCAACAAAATAATTCTTCTTTACCATTAAATATAGAACAAATTTTAGTAGTTACTTTTACAGATCTTGCTACACAAAGTTTATGTCAAAGAATTAAAAAAAGTATTAAAATATTACGTATTGCATGCATAAAAGGAAAAAGTAAATATAGTACAATAAATAATTTAATTAAAGAAATTAAAAATTTAAAAGAAGCTAATGAATTATTACTCAGAGCTGAATTAAATTTCAATAATGCTTCCATTTGTACAATACATTCTTTTTGTCAAAAAATATTAAATTTTAAAAATTATGAAATTTATGATTTCAATCCTCAAGAAAAAATAATTAGCAATGAATATCATTTACAATATAAAATTATTATAAATTTTTGGAGAAAATATTTTTATAATTTACCTAAAAATATAATAAAAATAATTTTTTTATATTGGAAATCTCCTACTTATTTTTTAAATAAATTATTGCCTTTTTTATCCAAATATCCTTCTCCTTTATTAAAAAATAATATTCAAAATATTAATTTGTCTAAACAATTTAATAATAATATTAATTATATTAATAATATAAAAAAAAATTGGATTAAATATAAAGAAAACATTATTAATGTAATTAGTAATTCTACAATAAATAAATATATTTATAATAAAAGATCAATTAATAATTGGATAAATATTATAGATAAATGGAGTATAGAAAAAACTGAAGATAATTTTTATCCAGAACAATTATTTAGATTTTCTCAAAAAGAACTAACAAGCAAAACTATTAATAAAAAAAAAATTCCAAAATTTATTTTATTTAATAAAATAGATTTATTTTTAGATAAAATTATTAATATCAAAGCATTAATAATATTAAAAGCTATTAAATATATAAATAAACATTTAAGAATAGAAAAACAAAAAAATAAAGAAATTAGTTTTGATGATTTATTAATTTTATTACATAAGATATTAAAAAGTTCATCAGGTTCTAAAATTGCAAAAGATATAAGAACTATATTTCCTGTAATTTTAATTGATGAGTTTCAAGATACTAATATACAACAATATGATATTTTTAAAAAAATATATATAAATCATTCTAATAACATTATTATATTAATTGGTGACCCTAAACAAGCTATTTATTCTTTTAGAGGAGCCGATATTTTTACATATATAAAAGCTTCTTTTGAAATTAAAAATTGTTATACATTAAAAAATAATTGGCGTTCATCTAAAACTATGGTAAGTAGTGTAAATCAATTATTTTCAAATAGATCTTATCCATTTATATTTGAAAATATAAATTTTTATCCTATTTTATATACATCACAAAAAGCTAATTATAATTTCATTATTAATAATAAAATAAAATCTGGAATAACTTTTTGGTTCTTGGATAAAGAAGAAACAAATATAAATTCATATAAACAAAAAATGGCATATACATGCGCACAGAATATATGTCAACTACTACATTTAGGTATAAGAAAAAAATCTATTTTACAAAAAAATAATAGTATTAATAGTGTTAATATTACAGATATAACTATTTTAGTACGTAATCGTTATGAAGCTATTCTTTTACAAAAAGAATTTATAAAATTTAATTTACCTTCTATTTATTTATCTAATCCAAATAATATTTTTGAAATGATTGAAGCTAAAGAATTAGTTTTATTATTAAAAGCTATTTTACAACCAGATAAAGAACAAAAAATAATTAATATATTAGGAAGTAAGCTATTTTCTATTAATTTATCTAATTTTGATCACGATAAAAAAGCAATTTTTATGAAACAAGTAAATAGAGAATTTAGTAAATATCAATTAATATGGAAAAAAAACGGGATTTTAAAAATGTTGGAAGAAATTTTTTTAAAAAATTCTATTTTTTTTCAAAAACAAAAAATGAATTCTTTTAATAAAGAAAAAATTAAAAATATTTTATATATAGGTGAAATAATACAAACATTATGTATCCATATTACAGATAAACATAAAATAATAGAATGGTTATTAAAACAAATAACATATCCCAATGTGAATATTACTCCAAATTTAAAAATTAAATTTGATAATAGTATAAATAAAATCAAAATTATGACAATACATAAATCCAAGGGATTACAATTTCCAATTGTTTGGTTACCATTTATATCTTGTAATTTTGTAGATTTAATTAATTTAGATGGTATTATTTATCACGATAGAAAAAATTTAAAAACAATTATAGATTTCGATAAAAATAAAAAGAGTATTAAATATTCTTTTGAAGAATGTCTTTCAGAAAATTTAAGATTATTATATGTATCTTTAACAAGATCTATTTTTCATTGTAGTATTGGTATTAGTAATATTAAAATTCATAATATAAAAAAATATATTTTATATTATCCATATTATAATGCTCTAGATTTTTTAATAAGGAAAAAATATGGTATATCTACTTTAGATTTTAAAAAAATTTTAAATAATTTTAAAAGTACAGATATCTCAATTAAAATAATAAAATTACAAAAATTAATAAAATTAAATATACAATTAGAAAAAGAGACAAAAAATGAATATGTTTCTCAAATAAAATCTAATTTTATTAAATATAATAATTCTGTTATTACAAGTTTTTCTCAAATAAAAAAACAACAACATAATAATTTTAGCTATAATGATATTTATAAATTTCTTTTTGTTTATGATAAAAATATAAAAAAAACACAATATAATTTTCCTATTGGAAAGAATATTGGTATTATGATTCATAATATTTTAGAAAAATTAGATTTTACTAAGCCAATATTAAAATCTTTTATTAAAAAAGAATTAATAAAAAATAATATTTCTTCTCATTGGCATATTGTAGTAACAAATTGGTTTAATAATATTTTAACTCATTCATTAGGGACTGAAAAAATTATTTTAAATAAAATAAATATTGAAAATAGAAAAACAGAATTTGAATTTTATTTATCTATAAAAAAAATATTATCTATTACAAAATTGAACAAAATTATATTTAAATATGATAATATTTCACATAATTTACCTAAATTAACTTTTGAAAAAATTAAAGGATTTTTAACTGGAGTAATAGATTTAATTTTCTGTTGGAAAAATAAATATTTTATTATAGACTATAAATCTAATTGGCTAGGATTTAATAATAAGAGTTATAAAAAAAAATATATAGAACAAAATATATGCCAAAATCGCTATGATATACAATATCAATTTTATGTATTAGCTCTTCATAAATATTTAAAATTTCGTATTAAAGATTATAATTATGAAACGCATTTTGGTAAAATTCTTTATTTATATATTAGAGGGATTGATAAAATTAAAAATAATCAAAATGGTATTTGGGAAACACGACCTTCTATTAAATTAATTAGTAAATTAGATAAATTATTATCTTAATTTTTTTTTAAATATTAATAATTATAAAAATATGTATTATTTTTTAAGAAAACTCTATAAAATAAAAATTATTCGTTTAATAGATTTACAATTTGCTTATATTTTAACTTCTAAAAAACATCATGTTTTAATGTTAGTAATTGCATTGCTTAGTAATGCAATTGGTAGGGGAAATATTTGCTTACCTATATCTAAATTAAATATAAAAAAAATTTTTAAAAAACATAAAGAATATTTAAATTTCAAAATTATAAAAAAAATAGATAATATTAAAAATTGGAAAAAAGAGTTACTCACCTATGAAATAGTTAGTATTGGTAATAAAGTTACTCCTATTGTTATAGATAATAATTGTTTATATTTATATAGAATGTGGAGAGAGGAAAATATAATTGTAAATTATCTTATAAAAAACACTATAAAAATCAATAAATTTAATGATATAAAAAACATAATAAACTTTCTTTTTAAAAAAGATGATTTTTTACAAAAAACAGCCATTTTTGTAGCTTTAACACATAAATTTAGTATTATTTCAGGTTCTCCAGGAACAGGTAAAACTAGCATAATATCAAAATTGATTTTATCTTTTATAAAATTTTTTACAATTCCTTTAAAAATTAAAATAGCTGCTACGACAGGAAAAGCTTCTAATCGATTAACAGAATCAATAAATAATTTTTTTAAAAAAAAACCTATGAATTTAATAAATAAAGAAGAAAAAAAAAATATTCCTAAAAAAGCAACCACTATACATCATTTATTAAAAATTCAAATGTTTACTAAAGACAGTATTTTTAATAAAAATAATCCTTTAGATGTTGATATTTTAATAATTGACGAAGCATCTATGATTGATTTAGGTTTAATGACTATAATTTTAGAAGCATTACCATTAAAAAGTACTTTGATATTATTAGGTGATGATTATCAATTAACTTCAGTAGAAAGTGGGTGTATTTTTAAAGATTTATGTTATTTTAAAAAATTTTTTTTTACATCAGAATATTATTCTTTGTTAAATATTATTAGTCAATATCAAATAAAAAGGAAGAATAATGTACAAAAGTTTTTTTTTCGTAATTCCATAACTATATTAAAAAATAATTATAGATACAAAGTTAAGTCTGGGATTAATAAATTAGCTAATGCTATAAAAAATGAAAATATAAAAAAAATAGAAGAACTTCTATTTTCTCAAAAATATAACGATATTAAATACCTCAATATACTTAATATAAAACAATATGAATTAATGATTCAATCATTTATTATAGAATATAAAAAATATTTTATATATTTAAATAAAAATTTAAATAATAAAAAAAAAATTTTATATAAATTTAGTCATTTTCAAATTATGTGTGCTGTTAAAAATGGATTATTTGGAACAAAGAAAATTAATAGTATAATAGAGAGGGAACTTATAAATAAAAATATCATACAAAATAAACTATTAAAAAATAATTGGTATATAGGACGTCCTATTATTATTACTAAAAATAATGATTTTTTAAATTTATTTAATGGAGACATTGGAATATCATATTGGGATGAGTATGAAAAAAAAATTAAAGTTAATTTTTTATTAGCAAATGATACATGTCAAACAGTCTCCATTGAAAATTTACCGACATACAATATTGCATATGCAATTACTGTACATAAAGCTCAAGGATCAGAATTTAAAAATACTGCACTAATATTACCTAATAAATTTTCTTTTGTATTAACAAAAGAATTAATATATACAGCTGTAACAAGGTCAAAATCTAAAATATCAATATATAGTAACATATCAATTTTTCAAAAAACTATACAATCAAAAATCAAAAGATACTCTAACATTAAAAAAAAAATTATGAATTATAAAAAATATAATTATTAACAAGTTTATTAAATTCATAAAAAATTAAACTAATTTTTCTTTAATACGAGCTGCTTTTCCTTTTAATTTACGTAAAAAGTATAATTTTGCTTTTTTTACGTAACCAATCTTTTTAATAATAATTGAATGAATTATTTTAGAATATAATGGAAATACACGTTCTATTCCTACTCCATTAGATACTTTTCTAACAGTAAAAGAAGAATTCAAATTTTTTTTACATATGGAGATTACAATACCCTGAAAAGATTGAAGTCTCTTTTTTGACCCTTCAACAATCCATAATTTTACTTCTATTGTATCTCCTGATCTAAATACAGGTATATTAATACTGTTTTTTATTTGTTCTTTTTCTATATTGTAAATAATGTTATTCATTATTTTAATACCTCAAGATATTAATTTTTTTTAAAATAAGATGTTTTAAATTCATTAAATAAAAATTTTTCTTCTTTAGTTAATTTTTTCTTTTTTAATAAATCAGGTCTTTTTAGCCATGTTGCTCCTAATGATTGTTTTAATCTCCATTGTTGTATTTTTTTATGATCACCAGACAATAAAATTTTTGGAACTTGTCCTTTAAAATTATTTAATACACGAGGTTTAGTATAATTAGGACAATCTAATAGACCATTATTAAAAAAAGAATCAGTACTATTAGATAGTATATTATTTAATACTCCTGGTATAAGTCTTACTATTATATCTATTAATACCATCGCTGGTAGTTCTCCCCCACTAAGAATATAATCTCCTATAGAAATTTCTTCGTCTACAAAATTAGTAATAATACGTTCATCTATCCCTTTATATCTACCACAAATTAATATTATATTTTTACATAATAAAGAATTTATACAGGCAGTATCTATTTTCCGACCTTGAGGAGATAAATAAATTAATTTAATATTATTTCTTATTTTTAATTTAGCTTGTTCTATAGATCTTATTAAGGGTTCTGCTTTTAATATAACTCCACCTCCACCGCCATATATAGTAGAATCTACTTTATATTTTTTATTATTTGTATAATTTCTAGGATTCCAAAAATCTATACTTAATAATTTTTTTTTTATACTTTTTTGTATAATGCCATATTTAATAAAAGGTTGAAAGATTTCTGGAAATAAACTAATAACACCAATTAACATCATAATTTTTTATCTGAAATTTTAATGAAATTTACAATTCCCAACTAACTTTAATAACTTTATTAATTAAATCTATATTTTTAATAACTTGTTTAAAAATAAAAGGAATTAAAATTTTTTTATTTATTATTTTTTTATTTAAATTTTGATATTTTACTACAATAACATCATTAGCTCCAGTTTCTATTATTTGTATAATATAACCTAAATAAACTTTATTAATATTTATTACTTTACATCCAATAATTTCATACCAATAATATTCTTTAGGTTTTTTATATAAAATTAGTTCAGCTTCCAAAATATAAATCTTACAATTTACAAATTCAGTAATTTTATTACGATTATTAATATTATTAATTTTTACAATATAATTATTTTTTTTTATAATATAATTACTGAATTTGATTAAAAACGAATTTTTTTGATTTTTCAAAATAAATAAATTTTTATAATTAAAAATATCTCCTTTTCTTTTAGTAAAAGAAAATAATTTTATCCATCCATGTATCCCATGAACTCGACCGAATTTACCTAAAATTATTTTTTTTTTAGTAATATGCATAAATATTTTACAAAATTATTTTAATAGAAAATTAACCCTTTTAGATATAAGAGCTCCTTTTGCTAACCAAAAATTTACTCTTTCTTTATTAATTTTAATTTTTGTTTTTTCTTTAAAAATAGGATCAAAATACCCTAAACGTTCGATAAAACGCCCATCTCTAGAATTTCTACTGTCTGTCACAACTATATGATAAAAAGGTTTTTTTTTTATTCCTTTTCTTGCTAAACGAATTTTAACCATTGTATATTTACCTTTGTTTTATAATTGTTAAAAAATTTTTTTAGGGAAAAATTTTTGCATATTTTTAATGATTTTATTCATATTATTCTTTTTAGTTATCTTTTTAGTAATTAACTTCATTTGGTTATATTGTTTAAATATAGCATGTATTTTTTGTATACTAATACCTGAACCTAAGGATATTCTTTTTTTTCTTGAAAAATTAATAATTTCAACATTTATTTTTTCTAATTTAGTCATAGAATTCATCATAACTTCTATATTATTTATCATTTTTTGGTCTACGTTAATGGTATTTAATATTGGATATGCTAAATTTTGTATATCACCTATTTTCATTTTATTTAATAAAGTTGTAATATTATTACTGCCTATTTGATAAATTTGTTTCAATTGATCTAAAAAATCTTGTAAACTTAATTGACTTTTATTTTGTAATTTTTTAATTAATTTTTGATTTTTTTCATAGTTGATTTTATCTTTAATATTTTTAATAATAGATAATTCTGAAGACATTCCTAATATTTTGGTAGCAATATTTTCAGGAGAAAAAATTGTCATGTCACTTATTTTTTCCCCAGTTCCAATAAATTTAATAGGTTTTTGTGTAATATATTTTACAGATAAAGCTACCCCTCCTCTAGCATCACTATCTGTTTTAGTTAAAAAAACTCCGGTAATAGGTAATATTTTATTAAATGCTTTTGCACTATTAATAGAATCTTGTCCTGTCATAGCATCAATTACAAATAAAGTTTCTATAGGATTTAATATGGCATGAATATCTTTTATTTCTTCCATCATACGATGATTTATATGTAATCTACCTGCTGTGTCAACGATTAATATATCATAAAAATTAACTTTAACATAATTTAATACTTGTTTGGATATTTCTATTGGATTAGATTTGATATCTATATTAAAATAATCTATTTGTGTATTTTTAGCTAAAATTTTTAATTGTTCTATAGCTGCGGGTCTATAAATATCTGTCGATACAACAATAATTTTTTTTTTATATTTTTTTTTTAAAAAATATGCTAATTTTACAACACTTGTTGTTTTTCCAGCTCCTTGTAACCCTACTAATAATATAGTTGCAGGGGGTTGAACAGAAATATTAATTTTATTATTTGGAGAACTAATTATTTTAATCAAATTTTTTTTGACTAATTGTATTAATTCTTGTCCAGGAGTAAAACTATGATTAATATTTTTACCAATAGCTTCTTGTTTTATTGTAAAAATAAAATTTTTAATAACATCTAAAGCTACATCAGCTTCTAATAAACTTATATAAATTTCATGTAAAGTATCTTTTATATTTTTTTCTGTTAAACGTCCATAGTTACTAATTTTAGAAAGTACTTTAAATAGTTTATTACTTAAGTTTTTAAACATTTTATCTTTTCTCTTCAAAATATTCTTTAAATTAAAGAATAATTAATTATTATATAATTATTAAAAATTTTTAATAAAGATATATTATTATACAAAATCTATTATTTCAAAATAATATGATAAATATTTTTTAATATATTTTTAGAAATATATATAAGATTAACATGATTAATAATTATAAATTAGAAGCGGTTATAAATAAAAAGTTAAATATAAAAACAAATTTGAAAGATTATGCGCCTAATGGATTACAAATAGAAGGAAAAAATCAAATAAAAAATATTATAACAGGAGTTAGTGCATCCCAAAAATTATTAAATAAAGCTATATTGTTAAAAACAGATGCTGTTATAGTACATCATGGTTATTTCTGGAAAAATGAATCACCTATTATAACAGGTATTAAAAAAAAAAGAATATGTCAAATTTTATTGAATAATATTAACTTGTATAGTTGGCATTTTCCATTAGATATAAGTTATCAATTAGGAAATAATATTTATTTAGCAAAATTACTAAATATTAATGTAGCCGGTAAAATTAATTCTTTTGTTTTTTATGGTTATTTAAAAAATAGAGTTAATATAAAATATTTTATTTTTGATATTACTAAAAAATTAAATCGTACTCCATTACATTTTGGTGAAAATGCTCCTAAAGAAATTTATAAAATAGCATGGTGTACAGGAGCAGGACAAAAATTTCTTGAAGAAGTAGCAAATTTTGGTGCAGATGTTTTTATTACAGGAGAAGTTTCTGAAAATAATCTGTATATTGCTAGGGAACATGGAATTCATTTCATTAGTGCAGGACATTATGCTACAGAAAAAGGAGGAGTAATTATGTTAGGACAATGGCTAAAAAATAAATTTAATTTAAAAGTTAATTTTATTAATATAAATAATCCAGTTTAAAATATATTTTTTAAATAAAATATATATATATATAATTATTTAATAGTAAAATATTTATAATTTTTAAATGATTTTTCATAAAATCGATTAAATAATATAAAAACTAATTGTTATTTTTTTTATTTTAAATTATGTGTTTTTAAATAAATAATTTTAATTAATAATGTATATATTTTAAAGGAATTATTTTGGATAAAAAATTAAATTTAATAGCATTAACATCATTAGTAATTAGTTCTATGTTAGGAGCAGGAGTATTCAGTTTACCCCAAAACATGGCAGTAATTGCAGGACCTATTGCTTTAATAATTGGATGGAGTATTACAGGAATAGGTATTATTTTTCTAGCAATGACACTATTATTACTAAATGAATTAAAACCAGATCTTGAAGGGGGTATTTTTGAATATGCTAGAGAAGGATTCGGAGAATTAATAGGTTTTTGTTCTGCATGGGGATATTGGTTATGTGCAATTATTGCTAATGTTTCTTATTTAGTTATTGTTTTTTCTGCTATTAGTTTTTTTTTTGATACTCATAACCATATAATTTTTGGTAATGGTAATACATGGGCTTCTGTATTAGGAGAATCTCTTTTATTATGGTTAATACATTTTTTATTATTAAAAGGAACTAAAACAGCCTCTAATGTCAGTATAATAGCAACATTATGTAAATTAATACCTTTAAGTATATTTATATTTTTATCTTTTATTGTTTTTAATTTTAAAAAATTTAATATCGATATTACCGGAACAGCTTTAAATATTCCGATTTGGAAACAAGTAAAAAATACAATGTTAATTACCTTATGGGTTTTTATTGGTATAGAAGGTGCTGTTATTTTATCATCTAGAGCAAAAAATAAAAAAGATGTAGGTAAAGCAACATTATTAGCCGTTATAATAGCTTTATGTGTTTATTCATCTGTCACATTATTATCTTTAGGTATTATTAGTAGAGCTGATTTGTCAATTATGAGAAATCCTTCTATGGCTGGTTTAATGACGGTTTTAATTGGGGAATGGGGAGATATATTTATTGCATTAGGTTTAATTATATCTGTATGTAGTGCTTATTTAAGTTGGACAATTATGGCTGCAGAAGTACCATGGATTGCTGCTAAAAATAAAATGTTTCCTCAAATATTAATAAAACAAAATAATAATAAAGCTCCTTCATATGCTTTATTACTCACTAATATTAGTATGCAAATATGCTTAATATTAATTTGGTTAACTAAATTAGATTATAATCGTTTATTAACTATTGCTTCTGAAATGATATTAGTACCTTATTTTTTAGTAGGAGCATATTTATTTAAGATATCTTTAAAAGAAAGATATAATAAATGGAATTTATTTGTAGGATTTGGTTCTTGTTTATATGGAATATGGTTATTATTTGCTTCTGGTTTTTTAAATTTATTATTGTCGTTAGTTTTATATGCTCCAGGATTAATATTATTAATATTAACAAAAATTAATAATCCTAATATTTTATCCTTAAATAAAAAAGAAAAAATATTTTGTTTTATTTTGCTAATAGCATCGTTTTATTCTTTATATTATATATTAAAATAATTATTATTATTTTAATAGTTCTTAACTTATAACTTATATATAAAAAATATTTAATGACTGTTATTTACAACATTATTTATAACAGTCATTAAAAAATATTATAATTTAATTTTACTAAGTTTTTTAATATCTACTGTAGAATCAATTTGACCTACTAAATAAGAACTTACTTCTACTTCTTGAGGAGCCATTTGTACATTATCTGATATAAGCCAAGAATTAATCCAAGGAATAGGATTTTTATTAGTTTGAAATGGACTTTTTAATCCAACTTTTTTCATTCTAATATTAGTAATATATTCAATATATTGACACAAGATATTCTTATTTAATCCTAATATAGATCCATTACTGAATAAATATTCAGCCCATTGTTTTTCTTGAATAGATGCGTTAATAAATAACTGATAACATTGATTTTGACATTCAATAGCAATTTTTGCCATTTCTTTATCTTCTATACCTTTTTGCATAATATTAAGTATATATTGAGTACCCATTAAATGTAGGTATTCATCACGAGCTATAAATCTAATAATTTTTGCATTACCTTCCATTAATTCTCTTTCAGCAAATGCAAAAGAGCATGCAAAACTTACATAAAATCTGATAGCTTCTAAAATATTTACATTCATTAAACATAGATATAGTTTTTTTTTTAAATTATATAGATTAATAATAATTTTTTTATTATTAATAAAATGAATTCCTTCACCTAACAAATGCCAATAATTTGTCATTTCAATTAATTCATCATAATATTTAATAATATCTTTTGTTCTTAAAATAATATTCTGATTGGTAACAATATCATCAAAAATGAGTGATGGTTCATTTACAATATTTCTAATTATATGAGTATAAGATCTAGAATGTATTGTTTCAAAGAAAGACCATGTTTCTACCCATGTTTCTAATTCCGGTATAGAAATAAGTGGTAATAATGCTATATTTGGACTTCGTCCTTGAATAGAATCTAATAAAGTTTGATATTTTAAATTACTAATAAATATATGTTTTTCATGTTTAGGTAAATTTTGGTAATGTATACAATCATATGATATATCTATTTCTTCCGGTCTCCAAAAAAAACTTAATTGTTTTTCAATTAAATTTTCAAAAATATAATGTTTTTGCTGATCATAACGAGCTATATTTACAGATTGTCCAAAAAACATAGGTTCTTTTAATTGGTTATTTTTTTTATGAGAAAAAGTAGTGTAATTCATTGTATTATCCGTATTAAAAATAATAACTTTAAAAAATTAAATTATACAAGAACCATTTGAACAAAGATCATTTTTTTTTAAAATATCTTCATCTTGTGGATTTTTTGCTCCATCTCTAGTATTCTGATAGTATAGGGTTTTAATTCCTAATTTATAGGCTTTCAGTAAATCTTCTAATAATTTTTGCATTGGTATTTTATTTTTATAAAAAACTTGAGGATCATAATTTATATTTGATGAAATTGACTGATCAATAAATTTTTGCATTATACTGATTAGATGTAAATATCCATCATTATTAGGCATATCCCATAATAACTCATATTTTTCTTTTAGTTTATAAAAATCCGGGACTACTTGTTTATAAATACCATTTTTAGATGTTTTTATACTAATAAAACCTCTAGGTGGTTCAATTCCATTTGTGGCATTAGATATTTGAGATGATATTTCTGAAGGCATTAGTGCAGATAATGTTGAATTACGTAATCCATACTTTTGAATATTTTTTCTTAAATATTCCCAATCATAGTGTAAAGGTTCTGTATAAAGACTATCAATATAATTTTTATACGTATCAATAGGTAATATACCCTTTGCATAATTCGTTTCACGAAATAAAGGACAAGGGCCTTCTTCTTTAGCTAAATTGTTAGAAGCTTTTAACAAATAATATTGTATAGCTTCAAATGTTTTATGTGTTAAATTATTTGCACTATTATCAGAGTATCGAACATTATTTTTAGCTAAATAATAAGCAAAATTAATTACTCCTATACCTAATGGTCTCCGACCTAATGCTGAATTTTTTGCAGCAGGAATAAGATATTTCTGATAATCTAATAAACAGTTTAATGCCCGAACTATTAGATCAGATAATTTTTTGATTTCGTTTAAATTTTTAATTTTTCCTAAATTAAAAGCAGCTAAAGTACATAAACCAATTTCACCATTAATATCATTAATACTCTTTAATACTTTAGTAGGTAACGTAATTTCCAAACAAAGATTTGATTGTCTGATAGGAGCTAATTTAGGGTTAAAAGGAGAATGTGTATTACAATGATCAACATTTTGAATATATATCCTTCCAGTAGAAGTGCGTTCTTTCATCATTAATGAAAATAAATGTATAGCACTAACACTCCTCTTCCTAATACTATCATCATTTTCATATTTTTTGTACAGTATTTTAAATTTTTTTTGATTTGAAAAAAAAGTTTCATATAATCCTGGAACATCCGAAGGACTAAATAAAGTAATTTTATCTCCTTTTATTAAACGTTTATATAATAATTTATTTATTTGAACAGTATAATCCACGTATCTGACTCTATTAGTTTCTATTCCTCGGTTATTTTTTAAAACTAGTAAGTTCGTAATTTCAAAATGCCATAATGGAAAAAATAACGTACCTGCTCCCCCTCTTACCCCTCCTTGAGAACAAGATTTTATAGCTGTTTGAAAATGTTTATAAAAAGGGATACATCCTGTATGAAATGCTTCTCCATTTCTAATGGGACTCCCAACAGCACGTATTCTACCTACATTAATACCAATTCCTGCTTTTTGAGAAACATATTTTATGATACTACTGGTAGTAGCATTAATAGAATCAATATTATCACCACATTCAATTAAAATACATGAACTAAATTGTTTAGTAATTGTGCGTACTCCAGACATAATGGGAGTTGGTAAAGAAATTTTAAAATTAGAAATTGCGTTATAAAAATATTTTATATAATACATTTTTTTTTGACATGGATAATTATAAAATAAACATGCAGCAATTAAAATATATAAGAATTGTGGACTTTCATAAATTTTCCCTGTGACTCTATTCTTAACAAGATATTTACCCTCTAATTGTTTTACAGCTGCATAAGAAAAATGCATATCACGATTATGATCAATAAATTCATCCATTAATTCAAAATCTTCTTTTGTATATTTTTCTATAAGAAGCTTATCATATTTTTTTAAATTTACCATTGTTTTTACATGATTATATAATTTTGGAGGTCTAAATTTACCATATGCTTTTTTTCTTAAATGAGAAATTGCTAACCTTGCAGCCATATATTGGTAATCAGGACTTTTTATGGAAATTAAATCTGCTGTAATTTTGACAATAATATCATGGATATTTATTGTACTAATTTTATTATAAAATTGTAAATATAATTTTTTTTTTATATCTGATATAGAAATATCTTTTAATCCTTTGGCTGCACGAGATAGTACTATATTAATTTTATTTAAATTTAATAATTCTTTACAACCATTTCTTTTTACAACAAATAAACGATTATTCATAATTAATATCCATGTATTAATACAAAAAAGGAGAAATTAAATTAATATTTTTAGTATTAAAATATAAAATTTGAAATTTTTCTTATAAAAAAATTATATTTAATTTATTTTTTATATTTTATCAAAAATATATTAATTAATATTTTTATAAAAAATTTATTAAAAGTTATTTACTTTACTAAATTTATAAAAATTATAAATATTATTTTTTTAAAAAAATAATTAGCTATCGGTTATGATAATTTACATTATAATAATATTATTAAGTAGTTTTATAAAAAAATTTAAAATATAAAATTAAAAATATTTTATTACAATAATTTCATATTATTTCTATTTTATATTTAAAATACGTTTTTTACATAAAATTTTAGTTTCTTTGAAATATCAATAGTATTTTTATTTATTTAAGTTAAAATTGTATACTTCATTTTTATTATTTTTATGTATTTGTTAAATACGTATAAGATATTTTTTTAATTTTTCATATTTTTTATTATAATTAAATTTTTTAAAATAAAAAACTTTTAATGCAAAAATCTTTTATAAATTTTACTAATTTTTTATCTAGAATACTTATTTATTTTTTAAAAAAATATTACTAATTTTTTTTAGTTGTCTATACAATATTTTTTATATTATCAAATTTTTGTATTTTTATGATTAAAAGTATTAAAGTTATTAATTCAGAAATATTTTAATTAATATTACATTTTTTTAATTAGGAATATAAATTTTTAATATAAATATATTTATAACAGATATTTTTTATTTTAAATAAAAAATATTATTAACTTTTATATATAAATTATAAAAAACGCTAATAATTTTATTATCTATAGATATAATAATACTTTTTAATATAAAAAAAGATACACGATCTTTAATTATTTTTTATTAGTTATTTTATATAAATAACTAATAATATTCTTAAAAATTTAAAATTTAAAACTAAACTTTTAGTTTTTATATAAATTATATTTAACAAAAATTTTTTTATTAAAAAATAAATATATTTACATAATTAAAATATTTAACATTTTAAATAAGTAATATTGATTTTATAATAATCTATTTTATTTATTATCATCATAAATATATGTAATTATAATTATATTTTTAAAAAATATTACTTATTATAATATTTTTTATATATTAAAATCTTATTTTAATTAAAAAACCATGTTAATATTTTTTATTTTGTTTTTTTAATAAAAATATTAAAAGTATAGAAATATCTGCTGGAGTTATACCTGGAATCCTAGATGCTTGACCAATAGTATAAGGTTTATAAAAATTAAATTTATCAATGGCTTCATTAGATAAACTTTTAATATTATTAAATTTTGTGTTTAAAGGAATTAGTGTGTTTTCATTTTTCATTTGTTTTTTTATATGTTCTTTTTGTCTCTTTATGTATCCCTCGTATTTTAATTCTATTTCAATATGTTTTATAGCTTCTATATTATTTTTTTTATTATTAAATATATTTAATTTTATTAAATTTTCATAATTTAATTCAGGACGTTTTAACAAATCTATAGCATTTATATTATTTTTAATCGGAGTTCTTAATAAAGAGTTTATTTTTTTTGTATCAATTAAATTTTTATAATTAAAATATGTATTTTTTAATTTTTGGTGTTCTTTTTCAATATTTTCCATTTTTTTATTATATATTTTCCAACGTAAATTACTTACTAATCCTAAATTACGACCTATTTCAGTAAGTCTCATATCTGCATTATTTTCTCTTAAAATTAATCGATACTCAGCCCTTGATGTAAACATACGATAAGGTTCTTTTGTACCTAAAGTACATAAATCATCTATTAAAACACCAATATACGCTTGATTTCTTAACGGATACCAATATTTTTTTTCATCAATTAAAAGAGAAGCATTTAATCCTGCTAATAATCCTTGCGCAGCAGCTTCTTCATATCCAGTAGTTCCATTAATTTGTCCTGCTAAAAATAATCCTTTTATAAATTTACTTTCCATAGTAGGTTTTAATCCTCTAGGATCATAAAAATCATATTCTACAGCATATCCTGATCTCGTAATATGTGCATTTTCTAATCCTTTAATAGATTTAACAATTAAAAGTTGCATATTATATGGTAGACTTGTAGAGATTCCATTAGGATATATTTCATGACTGTATAATCCTTCTGGTTCCAAAAAAATTTGATGAGATTCACGATTCGGAAAATTAATAATTTTATCTTCAATAGATGGACAATATCTTGGACCTTTGCTTTTTATTAAACCACTGTATATTGGACTTTGAAGAATATTATTTATAATAATTTGATGTGTTTTTACATTAGTATGTGTAATATAACAAGATACTTGTTTAGGATGTAAATTAGAATTACCTATAAAAGAAAAATATGGCAAAGGATCATCACTATGCTGAATTTCTAAATTGTTAACATTAATACTTCTTTTGTCTATACGAGGAGGAGTTCCTGTTTTTAATCTACCTTTGATTAAAGGTAATTCACTTAAAAAATTAGCTAATTCTGTTGAGGATGAATCATTTATTCTTCCACCACTAAATTTATTATTTAATCCAATATATATACGTCCATTTAAAAATGTTCCTGTTGTTAAAATAACTGTTTTTGTGTAAAAAATATCATTATTTTTTGTAATTACACCTGTAATTTTGTAATTTTTAATAATTAATTTTTTTATTTCTTGTTGAAAGAAAAATAAATTTCTTTGTTTTCCTAATATATATTTTATTGTAGATTTATATAATTCTCTATCTGCTTGTGCTCTTGTAGCTCTTACAGCTGGACCTTTACTATTATTTAAAATTTTAAAATTAATACCAGAATAATCAATAGCAACTCCCATAATTCCATCTAATGCATCGATTTCTTTAACTAAATGTCCTTTCCCAATACCTCCTATAGCTGGATTACAAGACATTTGTCCTATTGTATCCATATTACTTGTAATTAAAAGTGTCTTTTTTTTCATTTTAGCACTAGTTATAGCGGCTTCGGTACCAGCATGCCCTCCACCTATAACTATTACATCAAATTTATTAAAATTATACATAAAATTATATGCCTAATCATTTAGTTAATAAAATTTTTTTTATAAAATCCAATTAGTATAATAATTAGAAATTTATAGGATCAATATTAATTTTTAATTTAATTTTATTAAAATTTATAATATTTTTTGTAATAAAAGAAATATTTTTTATAATATATTGTAATTTCTTTTTTAAGATATGTTGTAAAATAATTTGTTTCCTATATAAACCTTTTCTTTTATTTTGTATTAATGAAATTGGTCCTATGATATGAAAATGTTTTTCTTTTACATATTTTGATATTAATAAATTTTTTAATTTAAATAAAAAAACATTGGGAATTATTTTATTAGAAGCTTCTACTATTAAAACAGCGTGATGTGTAAATGGTGGCAATAGCATAATTTTTCTTTCTTGTAAAAGAAAATCAGCAATCTCATCATATGTATATTTTATATTAAAAAATTTAATAAAATAATTTTTTGAATAACTAGTTTGTATAATTACTGTTTTTTTTTTTTTTTCATCTAAATGATTATATAATATATTATGTATGTGTTGTATAAAATTTTCTGTTGCGCGAAAATTTTTTGAAAAAAAAACATTATCTACATTTAAAAAAATAATAAGATTATTTTTTAAAAAGCGAAAATACCCCTTATATAATATTTGAGATGTAATTATTATCATAGGTTTATTATAATATATGAACGAAAAATTTTCTAAAAAATTTTTATTATTTATATTTATAATTGATACAAAAGGGAATAATTTATTTAATATTTTAGTTAATTGTTCTGTTCCAATTCCAATTGGAATAAAAAAATTGTTTTTACAAAAAGGACAAAATGCAAACATAGAAATGTTTTTTTTACAATATATACAGTACAATTTCCATGATTTTTTATAAAAAACAAAATTTTTATTACAATCCATGCATTTTAAAATTTTTTTACAAAAATTACATAAAATAATTTGAGAATATCCTTTATTTTTAAAATAAAATACTATTTGTTCTTTATTTGTAATATGTGTTTGAATTATATTTATAAGAACATTAGATAATATTTTATATTGATAATTTTGATTATTCATATTTATGATTTTAAGATCATAATATTTATTATATAAAAAATTATTATAATTACCACATAAAAATTTATATTTTCCAATTGTAATATTATGTAATGTTTCTAAACTTAATGTTTTAGAACTTAATATTATAGGAATATTTTCTATTTTAGATCTTAATACAGCAATATCCCTCGTATTATATTGACAATTATTTGTTTGTTTGTATTTAATATCATGTTCTTCATTAAGAATGATTAATCCTAATTTTAGAAATTGCATAAAAATAGAAGATTTTGTTCCAATAATAATTAATATTTTTCCTTTTTTTATATTTTTCCAAATCAAAAATTTTTTTCTATTAGAAATATTTGCATATAAAAAACAAATAGAAGTATTTAATTGAGATAAAAAATATTGATATAAAAAAATAAAATGATATTGTTGTGGAACAATAATTAATATTTGTTTTTTTTTATGTAAGACCATTTTTATAATATTTAGATACATATTAATATTTTCAAGATAAATAATACTATCTTTTGTTATCCATGCTGTAAAAATATCTATATTAAAATTTAATTTACATAAAAAATTTTGTATATCACACATTTGTTCTTTATAAAAAGAATTATTAGTGTTACAAATATCTTTTTTTTTATATAAAAAACATAAACCTTCTTTTGCTAAAGAAAAGAAAATTTTATTTGTTAACCCGTATTTACTAACATCATTAAAGTTAATTTTTTTTTTTTTAAGTAAATTTAATACTTTATTTTGCTTATGTAATTTAATAATTTTAATATTATTAATATTTTTATAATTTAAAATCCAATAATACTTTTTATTTTCTGATATATATTTATGATTTCTATTTTTTAAATATGCTGGCAACATTTTAAACAAAATTATTCCAATAGAATATTGATAATATTGAGATATTTTTTTAGCAAAATTCCAAATATAAGAATTAAAAAGTGATTTTTTATCTAAAATTGCATATAAAAATTTCAATTTTTTTGTAGGTAATTTAGAAGAATTATTAATTTTTATTACTATACCTATATATATTTTATTTTTTATAGGAACCAAAACTCGACATCCTATATTCACTATCATATTATTAGGTAATAAATAATCAAATGCATTATATAAAATATTATTATTTAACACTACTTTTATTATTTTCATAATTTATAAAAAACTTATTTTTTTAAAATATAAATATTATTTCTTGTAATAAAAAAAATATTTTTATAAAATAAAGAACACATCAACATATCTTATTAGTTTAATATAAGATATATCATATCATGGTTTTTTTATGAAAAAAAACATACATCCACAATATAATGACATTACTGCAAAATGTTCTTGTGGTAACATTATAAATATAAAATCGACTTTGAAAAATGATAAAGAATTAAATTTAGATGTTTGTAATATATGTCATCCATTCTATACAGGTAAGCAAAAAATCACAGACACTAAAGGTCGTGTAGAACGTTTTAAGAAAAAATTTAGTCATTTGAAAGTATTTAAATAATTATTTAATTTTAATTTGGTGATTTTAATTTAAAAAAAATTTTTCAAATTAATCAATAATGTTTGAATTAATCTACCATTATTGATTAAATTAGCTGTATATGTTAAAAAGTTGTGATTAACTTTTTATTTTATTTTATTTTCTTTATATAAAATATGTTTACGTAAAATTGGATCAAATTTTTTAATTTCTAGTTTTTGTATATTAGATTTTTTTTTTTTTGTAATGGTATAAAAATGACCAGTTTTTCCTGATGAAATTAATTTAATTATATTACGTGTTTTTTTTGACATAATATTTATTTAATCCTATTATTTTTTATAAAAACTAATATTATCTATTCCTTTTTTATTTATCAATCTCATTCCTTTCGTAGATACTCGTAAAGTAACAAATCTTTTTTTTTTTTCTAACCAAAATCTATGATAATGAAGATTTAACAAAAATTTTCTTTTAGTAGCATTCATAGCATGTGAACGATTATTTCCTTTCATTGTTTTTTTACCAGTTATTTGACATATTTTACTCATTTTAAATTCCTTATTTGAATAAAAAAATTTTGTAAAAAAATATAAATTTATATTATTTGAATAATTTATAGCTAATATTTTTCTCGTGAAAAATAATACGTCCATTTTAATAAAATATTTTAAATGGACATACTTTAAATAAAAATCATTAATTTTTTATTTTCATTTTAGAAACAGTTACCATAGCTGGTCTCAATAATCTGTTGTTAAGAACATATCCTTTTTGCAAAACTTCTATAATAAAATTTTCTTTTATTTTATCGGATTCAATTATAGACATAGCTTGATGTTTAGATGGATCAAAAAGAACATTTGTTTCATTAATAATACTAATACCAAATTTTGTTATTATATTTAAAAATGATTTTAAAGTTAATTTAATTCCTTCTATTATTGATGATTCAATATTATTATTTTCTATTTTTAGTTCTATCGCTCTTTCTAAATTATCAATAACAGGAAGTAACTCACTAATAAACTTTTCTAATGAAAATTTATAAGCTTTTTCTATATCTATTTCAGATCGATGTCTAATATTTTCTATCTCAGCTTGAGATCTTAATTTTAAATTCCATATATCACTCTTATACTTTTGTATTTTATCTTTAAGATCTGAAATTTCTAATTTATACAAACTATTTTTTTCTTTAAAATATTCTATATTCTGTTCTTTTGAGTAAATTCCCAAGTCTGATTTTTTTTTTTGATCATCATTTTTGTTTAATTTTTTCAACTTATTATTTAATTCTGTTTGATTTTTTTTTTCATCATTATTTAATAATTTGTCATCATTCATATATCTTTTCCTATAAAAAATTTTTATATAAAAATTTTAAAATTAAATCATTATTAATAATAATTTATCGTATTTTATTATTATGAATATAATAAATAAAATATTAATTGATTTTAATAAATAAAATATTTTAATTTATATTAATAATATAAAAATATTATACGATATTATTAAAATAATACTTATAATTTTACTATTTATATATTATTTAAATTAATTATAAAAACTTTATACAAAAATATTTAATACAATAAAGATAAGAATATAAAATAATATTATTTTTTTTAAATGTATTTCATTATATGAAATTTGACAATATGATTATTACAAATAATAAATATATAAATAGGTTTTATAAGTGGAAGTATTATATTTTAATATGTTTGTTTTTTTAGAAAATTTTGTTTTTATGAACTATAATAAAATATAAAAAAAGAATAGTAACGTTTACTATCATATAGTTTTAACAAAAAAATTATATTATCTGAATAAAATTTCTTATAAAGAAAATAGCTAATATATTAAATTTTAAATAATATATTGATTATAGTTAGCATATTTGTTATTATTAGTGGGATTTCAAATAAATAAAATTTAATCATAATTAAAAATGAAAAGGAAAAAATATATTTTTTTTAATAAAAAAATATATCATGATTTTTATATTAAAGAAGAAATTGAAGCAGGTATTATTTTAAAAGGTTGGGAAGTTAAATCATTAAAACTAAATAAAGTAGCTATAAACAATAGTTATGTTAACATAACATCTAATAATAGAGTTTATTTATTAAATTCTCATATTAGTCCTTTAAGCACTGCTTGTAACTACTCTGATTATATTCCTAATAGGAAGAGGGAATTATTATTAAATAAAAAAGAATTGAATAATTTGAAAAATTATATTCATATGAAGGGTTTTACAATTGTGGTTATAGGTTTTTTTTGGAAGAGATATTGGTGTAAGTTACAAATTGCTGTTGCAAAAGGAAAAAAAGAATACGATAAAAGATCTTTACTAAAACAAAAAGAATGGAAAATTAATAAATTACATTTTTTTAAAAAGAGTATTTAAAGATCTTTTTGTATAAAAATTATTTTTTAGGGGCTGTTTATGGATTCGACAAAATTATCAAACTTAAGGAGCATGTCAAGGTGGTACGGTAGGCCTTGTAAAAAACCGTGCATAATGTAAATGCAAGAAGTGAAAACTACGCTTTAGCAGCATAAAAAACTGCGGGGCCCTATCCCTTACTGTTTTCTCTTAGAGAGTAAGCATATAGGTCATTAATTTTAAGAGATCGTATATAATTGGTTTTTAATTATATATTAAATAAGTAATGAAACTAAATAATATTAAATCTTGTTTTATCAATTAATATTATTGAAAATTTTTAAAGATAAAACTAAACATGTAGCAGCCAAGAGTGTAGTAATTTTGGACGGGGGTTCGAATCCCCCCAGCTCCATTTTTTAGTATAAAATGTAAAAAATTCTATTGATAAAATTGAATTATATCAAGTATTTTTAATTTTATTTTCCAATTTTCTTTGGTGTTCTTTTAAGAATTTTTTCCTAATACGTATTGATTTTGGTGTAATTTCAACTAATTCATCGTCATTAATAAAATCGATAGATTCTTCTAATGACATATTTTTCTTAGGTATTAAATTAATAGCATTATCATTTCCAGAAGCTCTCATATTGGTTAATTTTTTACCAATCAAACAATTCACAGTTAAATCATTTAATCTATTATGAATCCCTATTATCTGTCCTTCGTAAACTTGTTCTCCTGGATTAATTAATAATTTTCCTCTAGATTGTAAATTAGATAAAGAAAAAGCAACAGCAAAACCTTTTCTATTGGAAATTAATACACCATTATTTCTTTGTCTTATCAAACTATTAGTATTGATATCGTAATGGCTGAAAAAAGAATCAATGATTCCAGTCCCTGAGGTAATATTTATAAATTCAGTTCTTAAGCCAATCATTCCCCTACTAGGAATAATTGCTTCAATTTTTACTCTGTTATTAAAATCATTCATAATGATATTATTTATAATAGCTTTTCTTTGACTAATAAGTTTTATTACATCTCCCTTTTTTTTTTGATCAAAATCTAATATTAATACTTCAAATGGTTCTTGTATTTTACCATTAAGAATACGATTTATTATTTGTGGTTTTGATACAGCTAATTCAAAACCTTCTTTTCTCATATTTTCTATTAATATTACTAAATGTAATTCTCCTCTACCAGAAATATGAAAAGTATTATGATTATTTGTTTTTTTTATATTTAAAGCTAAATCATGTAAGCACTCTCTTTTAATTCTATCATATATTTTATTAGAAGTTACATGAATTCCTTCTTGTCCTGCAACAGGTGAATTATTAACATGAAATAACATACTAATTTTAGGTTTTTCTACTTTTAGTAAAGGTAATTGATCATGATGATTAATATCACAAATTGTATCTGAAATATTTATTTTTTCAAATCCTGTACCTGCAAGGCCAACAATGTCACCAGCTTTTGCCTTATGAGAATATATATTTTTTAGTCCTATATTATATATTATATATAATACTTTAACTTTACTAATTTTCCCATTTTTTTGGATAATAGCAAAATATTTATTAATTTTGATTCTTCCTCTTTTTATTAAACCAATACAAACATTTCCTATATAATTATTATACTCGATTTGTGAGATTTGCATTTGAAAAGGTTGATCTATATTAACATTAGGATACGGTACTCGATTAATAATAGTTTCATATAATATATTCATATTATTGCTCATTTTATTTATCGCATATCCTGATGTTCCTTTAAGAGCAGATGTATATATAATAGGAAAATCTAGTTGTTCATCAGAAGCATTTAAATCAATAAATAAATCGAATATTTTATTAATAACCCAATTAGGACGAATAAACTTCCGATCTATTTTATTTATCACTATAATTGGTTTTAAATTATATTCAAAAGCTTTTAATGTTACAAATCTTGTTTGAGGCATAGGTCCTTCGACAGCATCTACTACTAATAAAACAGAATCAACCATAGATAATATACGCTCTACTTCAGCACCAAAATCAGCATGTCCTGGAGTATCAATAATATTAATTTGATAATTTTCCCAAAATATAGATGTATTTTTAGAAAAAATAGTAATTCCTCTTTCTCTTTCTAGATCATTACTATCCATTATTCTATCTTTAAAATCTTTATATATAGAATTATTTTTATGTTTTTCAAAATTATCTGATTCTCTTAATAATTTGTCTACTAAAGTTGTTTTTCCATGATCTATATGAGCTATAATAGCTATATTACGTATTTTTTTCATAGATAAATTCCAATAAATACATTATATTTCGTTGTTTAGTTTTTATTTATTATTCTTTATTTTTATATAATCCTAAAAAATAAATTTTAAGATGTATTAAATAAAAAATTCGTAAGAAAATTAATGAAGAAAAAATTAGAAATATTATTTTAAATTTTATTTTTATACGTTTTTTGTTAAAAAAATTATTTCGTATAATTAAAATTTCAAGATTTATTACTTATATCAACCAATATTCTCAAAATAATAATAAAACTTATTTTTTAAATTTACTAAATATAATAAATTTATTTAAAATAATGATTTAAAATATCTTAATTGTTAAAAAAAATACTATTACAAAATTTTATTTAAAAAAATCATATTATTAATTAATTAATATTCATTATTTTTAATAATATAAAAACTATTACTATTTTTAATTTTAAGAAAAATTTGTTAAAAACAAAAAAACAACTATTAACTACTTATGGAAGTTATATTAACTCAAAATATTTAAACTAACTTATTTTATTTTTTTTATATATTAAATTCATATTTTTGAAATAAATATTTCAAGTATTTTACTTGTGGTTTTAAATTTAAATCATTAAAATCAATATGATGAATGTCAATATTCGTTTTAATTTTAGTTAATTTATGAAATAAAAAAACTAAATTTTTATATTTTATTAACTTTTTTTTTATATTTTTAATGCCCTTAATAGTAATATTTTCTATATAATCTATATTTTTATAAATAAATTTTAAGTTACCAAGAGTATTAATTAAAATTTTACCAGTTTTATTTCCTATTCCAGGGATTCCTGGAATGTTATCTACTGGATCACCAATTAATGCTAATAAATCACTAATTAATTCAGGCATCACACCATATCTATTATATATTTCTTTTGATCCTAAAACAGAATAATTATATGGATTTATTATTTTGATATTTTTTGTGACTAATTGAGCAATATCTTTATCTGTACTAAAAATATAAACGAAATAATTTTCTTTTTCAGCTTGAACTGATATAGTTCCAATTATGTCATCTGCTTCTACATTTTTTATATATAGAACAAAATATCCCATTGCCTGTATAATTTTCAACAAAGGTTTAATTTGTATAATTAAATTACCAGGCATGTTTGCTCTTTGTGATTTATAATTATTGAAAATTTTTTTTCTGTAAGAAATTCCTTTAGTATCAAAAACAATTAAAAAATAACTATTTATATTCATACTTACAATTTTTTTTAACATTCTTACAAAACCATATATAGCTCCTGTAGGATGTCCTTTACTATTAACTAAATTAGGTAATGCATAATAAGCACGATATAAATAAAACGATCCATCTATCAATATTATTTTTTTTTTCATATTTCAATACACTAAAATTTATCTTACATTACTAAATTCAATAATTATTTTTTTTGTAAAAGTTTTATTACTAATTGACCATAATTTTTTGGAAAATCTTTTTGATGTTCAACCAATAACCCACTAATATTGATTACATATTTATTATTTACAATAACGTTAGGTACAGACTGTGCATCAACATTGTCAACAAAATCTAATTGTCGTGTGTATGTTGCTTTAGTAAAATAACTATTCCATAATCCATCATACATTTTTGAAGTAATTCCTGTTGCTTTAAGAAAAGCTGCTTTCATAGTATCATAATCATAAATAGTTTTATTTTTTTGTATCCCTTCATAAAAAGGTCCTATTATTTTATCTTCTACATCTAATAATTTTGCAATACTCCAATTATATTCAGCTAAAGTCGATAATTCAGCATTATTACCAACATCTTCTGCATGATATCTTATAATTCTAGCATTTTTTGGTATATGAGTTTTTAAGTATTTACTTTTATTATAAACATCATTATAAAAAGAATAACAATAAGGACATAAAAATGAAAAGATTTCGATTACAACTGGTTTTTTATTATGTTTTTTATTAAGAAATTTTGTAAGATTACCATCTATTATTGCATAATAATCATCAATATAATTATATTTTGGAAATGCTGCACAAATATTAGACGTAGTTATTATACATAACATACTAAAAAACAATATATATTTTTTCATATTCATAATAGTTTAATACTTTTGATTAAAAATTAAAATCCTAATGTTTTTTATTATAAACTAATTAATGACTTTAATAAATTTTTTTTTGATAAAGATTAATATTTTTTATTTAAAATTTTATTTTGTTCTAAAAAATCAAGTAATTTATATATATCATTTGGTAATGGTGAATATAATTTAATTGGTATATTATAAATTGGGTGGATAAATTTTAAATAACAAGCATGTAAAGCCTGTCGTTGGATTATCTGTTTAAAAATTTTATTATAAAAATTATTATTATTCATATTTTTTTTATAAATAGGATCACCGATAATATTATGATTTATATGTAATAAATGTACTCTTATTTGATGTGTTCGCCCCGTTTCCAAGCGAATTCTTAAGTGTGTGTGTTTTTCAAAAATATTTTTCACAAAATATTTTGTTACTGCTTTTTTGCCATCATTACTAATAATCATACGTATATTATTTTTTTTGTATAAACGTTTTATTGGTTGATTAATTATATTGTTTTGACTTATTGTACCATGTACAATAGCTTCATATTCTCTTATTATGTTATGTTTTTTTAGTTCTCTTTTTAAAGAGAAATATACAAACATAGTTTTAGCAATAATCATTAACCCAGTTGTATTTTTATCTAATCTGTGTATAATCCCAGCTCGAGGTAAATCTCTTAAATATGGAAAATAATATAATAAACCATTAAAGACAGTATTTTTTTTATTCTTATTAGTATTTATATCTGGATGAACAACTAAATTAACATCTTTATTAATGACTAATATATATTTGTCTTCATAAATAGTTTTTAAAAGTATATTTTGAGCTTCCCATTTAATTTTTTTATTTAATATTATTATATTAACCTGAACGATATCTCCTAAAAATACTTTTTTTGAGGTATATTTACAATTTTATTATTAATTTTAATATTTTTATTTATAATATAATTTTTAAATTGAGATCTAGAAATTTGCGGAAGTTTTTTGGATAAAAAAATATCTAATCTTATTTTATTAAAAAAATTACAAACTTTTAAAACTAATTTAATTTTTTTCATATATTAATTTCTTTGTTTTAAAATATAATTAAGCATTAAAATAATTATACCTTTAAAAGGATTAAAAATGAAAATATTTGTGACAAAGAAATTTTTTTATATTAATTTATTAATACTCATATTTATGTTTACTATTAATTGTACTAATTACACAAAAGAACAATCAAATTATAATTCCATTTTACAAAAGAAATATTCTAAAGCACAAGCGTTTTTGATAAAGAAAAAATATAAAAAAGCATTATCAAAATTTGAAGATTTTAATAAAAATTATCCATACAATCATTATACTGAAAACACACATGTTAATTTAATATATTTAAATTATAAAAATAAAAAATTTTTAACGTCTTTAGTATTAGCAAATGATTTTATACAAACATATAATGCTTCTCCTTATACAGATTATATTTATTATATAAAAATTATGTCAGAATTATCATTAGATAATAACACATTACAAAATTTGTTAAAAATAAACAAAAATTTTTGTAATCCTTTTTATATTCAATTAGCTATAGATGACATGGAAATATTATTTAAAAATTTTCCTAAAAGTAGGTTTATAAAAATATTAAAACCTAATTCTAATTATATAAAAAAACGTTCAATGAATTTTAAATTAAATATTATAAAATTTTTATTTAAAAACAACATGTATCTACTAACTATAAAAAAAAGCTTAGAATTTATAAAACTTTATTCAAATAAAACCGAAAGTAATTTCGTAAAAGTTATGTTAAAACAAATTATTTATAAAATAAATTTTGATACAGAAACAAATTTTTAATTTCTTTATAAAAGAAACTTAATATTGATAAAATATTAAGTTTCTTTATGTCTTTATTAAGATAATTTAATTATTGTTAATATAACGCAATATTTTATCACATTCTATTTTAGAATATAAAATATGATTTTTAAATAAAATTTTAACTTTATTAAAAATATTAATAATTTCAGCTTTATTGCCTTTTTTAATTAAAGAAAATATGTAATTAATATTATGTAAATATTTTTTTATATTTTTTATATTATTATGGGATGACATAATGATTTCAGTATATAATTTTGAATCTTGTGAAAAAAATTTACCCAATAAAATTAAGTCTATATAATAAATTGGTGTTGAAAACATTAATAATTTTTTTAACTTAATATTTTGCTTTAATAAAAAAAATCCATATACTAATGTAGTAAAATATCTTAATGATTGTATAAAAGCCATATAATTATCATGTTCAATAGAATTTATACATTGTAATTTAACTCCCCATATTTGCATTTGTTTTAAAAACCAATGATAAGATTCTGGATTACGTCCATTACAATATAATATTAATTGTCTTGCTAAAATATTATTTTCAGGACTAAACATAGGATGTAATCCTAAAACAGGCCCTTTATGCTTTTCTAACATTTTTTTCATTGGCATGTTTTTTATTGAAGTTACATCAATTAATATACAATTTTTAGACAAAATGGGTAATTTACTAATTACATCATTAAAAGATGAAATTGGAACACTAATAATTATCATTTCTACATTTAAAAATAAATTATTTATATTATCATTATTTTCCCAATCTCTTTTATCTAAAATATTAACTATATATCCTGACATAATTAACATTTTCCTAAATAAATTACCCATTTTTCCTTTTCCCCCAATAATTAAAATTTTTTTAAAATTTGGGTTTAATTTTTTAAATCCTTTTTCTTTTTCATTTAAATAAGATTCATATATTATACGATTTAATATATCTTCAATAAGATAAGGGGATATACCAATTTTTTGCGCTTCTTTTTTCTTTGATTCTATTAAATATTTTTCTCTTTCTGGTATATAAACAGGTAATCCATAAATATTTTTTACTATTCCTATTTTCTTAACTAAAGCTAAACGTTTAGCTAAAATCTTTAATAACTTTGTATCTAAAAGATCAATTTTATTACGTAATACAACTAATTCTTTTACCATATTATTTTATCGTTATATGTTGTTGTTCTTTTTTTATAAGGAACGTAATGGAAGTATTTTTTTTAATTTATTATGTATTTTATATAAAATTATTTTTGTATTTTCCCAATTTATACATCCATCTGTAATGGATACGCCATATTTAATTTTATTAAGATTATTATTAATATTAATTATTTGATTTCCTTCATTTATATAGCTTTCTATCATTATTCCCACAATAGATTTATTACCATTACTAATTTGTGATATTATGGAATTTATAATTTTAATTTGTTGTTTATAATCTTTATTAGAATTTCCATGGCTACAATCTATCATTATTTTTGACGATAGTTTTGCCTTAGTAATATATTGTTCACATTTTTTCACATCATTTTCATGATAATTAGGTTTTAATCCCCCTCTTAAAATAATATGACAATTTTTATTACCCAATGTTCTTATTATACAAGCTTTCCCTTCCTCATCTAAACTAATGAAACTATGATGTGTTGCTGCTGATTTAATTGCATTGATAGCTGAAATTATATTTCCATCTGTATTATTTTTAAATCCAACAGGTATTCTTAAAGAAGAAGCTATTTCCCTATGTATTTGTGATTCAACAGTACGAGCCCCAATAGCAACCCAACTGATAAGATCAGTAATATAAGGAGTTGTATTAGGATCTAAAATTTCAGTTGCTAATAAAATATCATTTTTAACTAATTTTATTAATAATTGTCGTGCTAAATATAATCCTTTATTTATATTAAAAGAATTATTCATATCTGGATCATTAATTAATCCTTTCCAGCCAATTGTAGTTCTTGGTTTTTCAAAATAAACTCTCATAACAAGATATATACTATTTTTAATTTTGGGTAATATTTGACTAAAAAAATTACTATATTCTATAGCTTCTTCTATATTATGAATTGAGCAAGGACCACAAACAACTAAAATTCTTGGATCTTTGCCTGAAATTATATTACATATAGTTTGACGTGAAATTAAAATTTTATCTTCTAATTTTTTAGAAATAGGTAACTTATTTTTTAATTCTTTTGGAGTTATTAATTTTTCTATATTAGAATTATTTTTTTGCATAATAAACTTAACCTTGAGTAAAATATAAAAAAATATCTATTTAATAATATTAAATATTATTTAATAAATATCAAATAATAATAAAACATTAAAATATGATTTTCATATTTATAGTTAAAATAATTTAAAGTTTATTTATAATAAAACTATTAAAAATAGATACATAAAACATGTTTAATGATGGAAAATTAATTATATGAATAAATTAATAAAAAAAAATAAAATAGAATCTATATCATTACATAAATTTGCAGAATATGCTTATTTAAATTATTCTATTTATGTTATTTCTGATAGAGCTTTACCACATATTGGAGATGGATTAAAACCAGTACAAAGAAGAGTGATATATGCTATGTCTGAGTTAGGATTAAAAGCTTCTTCGAAATTTAAAAAATCAGCTAGAACTATAGGTGATGTAATAGGTAAATATCATCCTCATGGAGATATAGCTTGTTATGAAGCTATGGTATTAATGGCACAACCCTTTTCATATAGATATCCTTTAGTAGAAGGACAGGGGAATTGGGGGTCTCAAGATGATCCTAAATCATTTGCAGCAATGAGATATACTGAATCTCGTTTGTCGAAATATTCTAATCTTTTATTAAATGAATTAGAAGAAGGTACTGTTGAGTTTATTCCAAATTTTGATGGAACATTATTAGAACCTAAAATTTTACCAGCATGCTTACCAAATATTATATTAAATGGATCAACGGGGATAGCCGTAGGGATGTCTACCGATATTCCACCTCATAATATTCAAGAAATTGCGAATGCTATAATAAAATTAATTGATAATCCTAAAAGTACATTAAATGATATTTTAAAAATAGTTCAAGGACCAGACTTCCCTTCAGGAAGTGAAATTATTACTTCTAAAGAAGAAATTTATAAAATTTATAAAAAAGGAAAAGGATCAATTAGATTAAGAGCTGTATGGGAAGTAAAAAATAGATCAATAATAATTAAAGCATTACCTCATCAAATTTCCGGTATACGTATTATTGAACAAATTACTACACAAATAAGAAATAAAAAACTACCTATGATTGATGATATACGAGATGAATCTGATTATGAAAACCCTACTAGGATTGTTATTATTATTAGAAATAGTTTTAATCATTTAAAATTAGAAGAAATAATGTATCATTTATTTTTTATTACTGATTTAGAAAAGAGTTATCGTATTAATTTAAATATGATAGGTTTAGATAATAAACCGACTGTAAAAAATTTAATACAAATATTATCAGAATGGATAGTATTTAGACGTAAAATAGTAAAAAAACGTTTAAATTTTAACTTAAAAAAATTAAATACAAGACTCCATATAATACAAGGATTATTAATAGTTTATTCTAATCTAGAAGAATTTATAAAAATTATTCGTATAAATAAAGATCCTAAAATATTTATTAAACAAAAATTTAATTTTACTGATATACAAATAGAAACTTTATTAAATTTTAAATTACGTTCTATTTCATTAATAGAAGAACAAAATTTAATTTATGAACAAAAGAAATTAAAAAAAGAACATGATAATATTCAAGAAATATTATTTTCAGAAGAAAAAATGAATTTTCTTCTAAAAGAAGAAGTATTATCAGCAGCTAAAATTTATGGAAATAATCGTCGTTCCTTATTTAAAGAACGCACAAAGGCAAAATTATTAAACGAAAATAATTTAATTTTTACAAATGAACCTATTACTATTATCTTATCTAAGATGGGATGGATAAGATCAGTTAAAGGTCATAATATAAATCCGTTAAATTTAAATTATAAATCTGGTGATTCTTTTTTAATGTCTGTACAAGGGAAAAAAAATCAGATTATAGTCATTTTAGATTCTAAAGGACGTAGCTATAGTATTGATTCTATATCTTTACCTTCTAATCGTAGTCAAGGAGAACCTTTAAATGGAAGATTAAATATCTCACAAGGATCTATAATTAAAAGTTTGTTAATGGAATCTAATAATAAAAAAATTATTTTATCTTCTAGTTCTGGTTATGGTTTTATATGTAATTTTAATGATTTAATAGCATGTAATAGAAATGGAAAATTATCAATTCTTTTATCATATAATGCTGAAATTTTACCTCCCTTAGTAATTCAAGATAAAAAAGATCAAATATTAGCTATTTCTGCTTTAGGTAGATTTTTATTATTTTCTACAAATGAAATTCCTAAATTATCTAAAGGGAAAGGAAGTCGACTAATTTTTATTGATAACAAATTTTTTATTGAAAATAAAGATAAATTAAAATGGTTATTCCTTATTAATAAAAATTACTTAATTTATATCAAAATAAATAATAATATTATTAAAATAACATATAAAGAATTAAAAAAATTTCAATCAACTAAAGGAAAAAAAGGATTTTTTTTAAAAAAAGAGATTAATATTGAAGATGTTTTTTTAAAAATTAAAAAATAATTTTATTAAAAAATTTTTCTTTGATATAAATTTAATTTAAATAATATTTTTATATTTTGTTTATTAATAATTAATTTATTAATAAAGAAATTTTTTTCATGATATAATGAAATTTCTGTAGTTTAAGTATTTAGTAAAATAAATTATATTATATAAATAAAATTTCAATTTTTCTTAATTATTTGTTTTTTTAATAAATAAGCATTTATTATTAGATTATTTAATAATATTCAAGTTTGTTTTTTATATTAAAATATTACTAAATTTTTTGTAAATTGCATAATTAATATAAGTGTAATTACATAATATAAATATATTTTTTTATAAAACTATAAATGCATAAATATTCGTCTTTTTGAAATTTTAAGATTTAAGGTAGGTTAGATAATATGAGAATATTGAAATTTGGTGGTACATCATTAAAAAATGCAGAAAAATTTTTATTAGTAACTAATATTATCCATACATATTTAAAAAATGAAGAAATAGCTGTTGTTGTATCTGCACCAGCAACTATAACAAATAATTTAGATTTAATAATAAAGAAATCTATAAAAAAAAAAAATTATCAAAATAATTTAATTTATATAAAAAATTTTTTTTGGAACTTATTAAATGAATTAAAAAAAAAAGTAAAAAATTTGGATTTTATTACTATTAAAAATAAAATAGATAGAATTTTTTCTAAATTAGAAAAATTATTAAATGGAATTGATTTAATTAATAATTGTCCTGATATTATTCAAGCTAAAATTTTATCAAAAGGGGAGCAATTTTCTGTTATCTTAATAAATGCTTTATTAAAAATAAAAAAATATAAAACATATATAATTTCTCCGAAAAAATATTTATTAACATATGATAATAATAATTATTTAGAAGCAACTATAAATATATCATTAACTAAAAAAAAGTTTGAAAATATAAAAAAATTAATTAATATTAATGTAATGATAATGGCAGGTTTTTCTGCAGTTAATGATAAAAAAGAAACAGTTTTATTGGGGCGAAATGGTTCTGATTATTCAGCTGCAGTACTAGCTGTATGTTTAGAAGCTAAATATTGTGAAATTTGGACTGATGTTAATGGCATTTATACTGCTGATCCTAATGTAATTTCTAAAGCACAATTACTAGATTTTATATCTTATAAAGAAGCAATAACTTTATCCTATTTTGGAGCCAAAGTCCTTCATTATAAAACTATATTTCCTATGTTAAAAAATAATATACCATGTATAGTTAAAAATATAAAATATCCTAAAAATCATGGTACTTTAATTAGTAAAAATATTTTAAATAATGAGTTTATAAAAATCAAAGGAATTACTGAACTTAAAAATATATCAATATTATATATTAATGGAGAAAAAAATAAACAAAGTAAAAATATTATGTCAAAAATATTACATTTTATATTTAAGCTAAAAATATCAATATATTTTATAACGCAATCCACAGAGAATTGTAACCTTAGTATTGGTATTTTAAATAATAATGTACAATATTTAAAAAATTTATTAGAAGAAGAATTTTATTTAGAATTAAAACATAATTTAATTAACCCATTTTCATTGGTTGATCAATTATCAATAATATCATTAGTTGGTAATAAAATTAATAATTCTATTAATATAATATCAAAATTTTTAAATATTTTTAATATAACGAAAACTAATATAGTTACTATTTTACAAAATTTTTCTCAAAATTATATTTCTGTTATTATAAACGAAAATCATGCTCATGATGTTATACAAACTGCACACAAAATTTTATTTCATAATATGAAAATATTAGAAATTTTTATTGTTGGAATAGGAGGTGTTGGTAATGCATTTTTACAACAAATACATCAACAAAAATGTTTTTTAGAAAAAAAATCTATTAATATAAAAATTTGTGGTATTATTAGCACTAAATTTTCATTAATTAATTTTTGTGGTATTGATTTAAAAAATTGGAAAACAGAAATAAAAAAACTTTCTTGTAGTTCTTCTACAATAGAAAATTTATTACAAAATATTAAAAAACATAATTTGGTTAATCCTGTTATTATAGATTGTACGTCTTCTAAAAATATTGCAGATCAATATCTAAATTTTTTAAATCATGGACTACATATTATAGCAACTAATAAAAAAGCTAATTCATCTACATCAGAATATTATAATGAAATTAGATTCAAAGCAAAAAAATTGAATCTGAATTTTTTTTATGGAACTAATGTTGGTGCTGGGCTACCGGTTATTAATACTTTACAAAATTTATTAAAGACTGGCAGTAGAATAACTAAATTTGTTGGTATTTTATCCGGTTCTCTTTCTTTTATTTTCGGAAAATTAGAAGAAGGTATTACTTTATCTAAATCTATTAAAATAGCCCAAGATATGGGATTTACAGAACCTGATCCTCGCATTGACCTTTCAGGCATAGATGTGGCTAGAAAACTTCTTATTTTAGCAAGAGAAATTGGTTTTAATTTAGAATTAAGTGATATTAAGATAGAACCTATTATTCCACATCATTTTAATCATAAAATATCAATTGAAAAATTTTTTGATCTTTTACCAGAAATAGATAATGTTTATAAAGAAAAAATAGACAAAATTAATAATGAAAATAAAGTTTTACGTTATATTGGTAGTATTGATGAAAATGGAATTTGTAAAGTAAAACTAAAAAAGATTGATAATAATCATCCCTTTTTTAATATTAAAAATGGAGAAAACGCTTTTGCTTTTTATACTGATTATTATCAACCACAACCTCTTGTACTAAGAGGATATGGAGCCGGAAATAATGTAACTGCAGCAGGAGTATTTACTGATCTTTTACGTATAATTATCTAATAAAATAAGGAATTTAAAATTATGATTAAAATTTATGCTCCTGCTTCTATTGGTAATATTAATGTAGGATTTGATACATTAGGAATATCACTATCCAGAATAGATAAAGGAATTTTAGGAGATTTTGTATCAATATATTCATCAAAAAAATTTATTTTAATAAATAAAGGTTATTTTTTAGATGATTTACCAAAAAAAAGTAATGAAAATATTATATTTCATTGTTGGTTAAAATTTTGTAATAAAATTGGCAAAAAAATTCCTTTAAAAATTATTTTAGAAAAAAATATTCCTGTAGCTTCAGGATTAGGATCCAGTGCATGTTCTATAGTTGCTTTTTTAAAAGCTATAAATTTATTTTGTAATAATCCTTTAAATGATAATGATTTATTACAATTAATGGGTGAATCAGAAGGATTTTTATCTGGAAAAATACATTATGATAACATTGCACCTTGTTTATTAGGTGGAATGAAATTAGTATTAGTAACTGATAAAAATAAATTAATTATTCAAAATATACCATTTTTTAAAAATTGGTTTTGGGTTATTGCATACCCAGGAATTAAATTGTCTACATATTGTTCTCGACAAATATTACCCAATTTATATAAAAAAAGTATTTTTATTAAACAAAATCAATATTTAGCTAGTTTTATTCATGCCTGTCATACTCAGCAAGAAATATTAGCATCTAAACTTATGCAAGATTTTATCGCTGAACCATATAGAAAATCCCTTATACCTGATTTCGAAAAAATTTCTCTTATAGCGAAGAAATTTGGTGCTTTAAATTATGGTATATCAGGATCAGGACCTACTTTATTTTCTATTTTTAATAATTTAAATTTTGCTCAAAATATGGTTAATTGGTTAAAAAAAAATTATTTAAAAAATAATAAGGGATTTGTTTATATTTGTATAATAAATAAAATAGGTACTCAAATTATGGAGACAAAATGAAATTTTATAATCTTAATTATCGGTCAGAAGAAAAAAATTTTAATCAAGTATTAAAAATAGGTTTAGGAATAAACAAAGGTTTGTTTTTTCCTAGTATTTTACCTAAATTAAACAATAGAAATATTGAAGAAATATTAAATCTTAATTTTATAGATAGAAGTTGCTATATTATATCATTGTTTATAAGTGAAAAAGAAATCTTACCAAATATTTTAAAAAAAAAAATTAAACAAGCATTTAATTTTCCTTTAAAATTAGTAATGATTAAAGAAAATGTTGCTTGTTTAGAATTATTTCATGGCCCTACTTTAGCATTTAAAGATTTTGGTATTCGTTTTATGGCAGAAATGCTAAATTTTTTTAATAAGAAAAAAATTGTTATTTTGACAGCTACTTCAGGAGATACAGGAGCTGCTGTTGCACATGCTTTTTATAAAAAAAAAAATATTGAAGTTGTAATTTTATATCCTGATAAAAAAATTTCTTCATTACAAGAAAAGTTATTTTGTACTTTAGGGAAAAATGTAAAAACTATTGCTATTAAAGGAAATTTTGATGATTGTCAAAATTTAATAAAACAAGCTTTTGATGATCAAGATTTAAATAATCAACTATATTTAAATTCTGCAAACTCTATTAATATTAGCAGATTAATCGCCCAAACATGTTATTATTTTGAAGCTTTTGCACAAATACCTTTTGAAAAAAGAAAAAAGAAAATAATAATTTCTGTTCCTAGTGGAAATTTTGGGAATTTAACTGCAGGTTTAATAGCAAAAACACTTGGATTGCCTATATATAAATTTATAGCAGCTACAAATATCAATGATACAGTGCCAAGATATTTAAAAGAAGGTTTTTGGAATCCAAAACAAACTATTGCTACTTTATCAAATGCAATGGATGTTAGTTCTCCTAATAATTGGCCTAGAATTATAGAAATATTTAATAGAAATAATTGGAATTTAAACATGTTAGAATCTTTTTCTATTACAGATGATATAACCACAAAAGCAATAATAAATGTATATAAAAAATATAATTATATTTTAGATCCTCATTCTGCAGTTGGTTATTGTGCACAAAAAAAACAAATTCTTAAAAAAGATACATTTAATATTTTTTTAGGAACAGCTCATCCTTCTAAATTTCAAGATTATATATATAATATTTTACAAAAAAAAATATCTTTACCTAAAATTTTAGTCGAATGTAAAAATAAAAAAAATTTATCTTATAAATTATCTAATAATTTTAATAGTTTTAAAATGTTTTTATTAGAAAATTTTATTAAATAATGTTTATTTAAAATATTATATTTATTTTTTAAGAGCATTAATTATGATAAAAAACAATATAATTTTCAATTATTGGTATTTTATAATATTTCAAATTACTGCTATTATTATTAGCAGCTTTATGATATTAATATCATTTTTTTTAGGAGGTCGTTCATATGGTTTAGATAAACATTTACCTTTTGAGTCAGGTGCTGATTCTTTTGGGGATTCTAAAATAAAAATTCATATTCATTTTTATTTAATAGCAATATTTTTTATTATTTTTGATATAGAATCATTATATTTATACTTATGGTCTGTTTCTATTAAAAGTATACAATCGGCAGGATTTATCGAGGGGGTATTATTTATCTTAAACATTTTAATTAGTTTATTTTATCTATTTAAATTAAAAGCGTTAGATTGGCAATTTATAAAACACACTAATAAAAATAAAATATAGAATAAATATTATGAAATATATTCTTACAAAAATTAGTAGTAATAATCAAAAAAAATATCCTTTAGAAAAAAAGGAATATATTAATAATGATCCTATTAATGAACAAATTAGTAAAAATATTTTTTTAGGAAATTTACAAAAAATTGCACATAAAATTATAAATTGGGGAAGAAAAAATTCTTTATGGCCTTATAATTTTGGTTTATCTTGTTGTTATGTAGAAATGACTACATCATTTACATCTATTAATGATATTTCACGTTTTGGTTCAGAAGTATTAAGAGCTTCTCCAAGGCAAGCAGATTTTATGGTAATAGCTGGAACATGTTTTCTTAAAATGGCTCCCATAATACAAAGATTATATGATCAAATGTTAGAACCTAAGTGGGTAATATCTATGGGGGCATGTGCCAATTCGGGAGGTATGTATGATATATATTCTGTCGTACAAGGAGTAGATAAATTTTTACCTGTAGATATTTATATTCCAGGTTGCCCTCCAAGACCTGAATCGTATATACAAGCTTTATTATTATTACAAAAAAATATTGATAATGAAAGACGTCCCTTATCATGGGTAGTCGGAGATCAAGGAATATATAAAATGAAAATGAAAGCAGCTAGTAAATTTATACATAATAAAAATATTAAATTTAGATCACCTGACAAAATTTAATTTAATTTATTCTTTGTAACAGGATTTATTTATGGATAATCGTTTTTCTTATCTTTTAAAAGAAAAAAAAAAAAATTATAAAAAAAATTTTTCTAAAAAAGATACAGAGCCTATCATAGATGAATTAAAAAATTCTTTTGGTTGTAAAAAATTTGTTATACAAAATTATTGTAATAACAAAATGCCATTAGTTATTTGGATTGAAGAAAAATATTTAATTCAATTTATGAAATATTTATCACAAACTAAAAACCCATATAATATGTTATACGATATGCATGGAGTTGATGAAAGGTTACATTCTCATAAATTTAACTTTAAACATGAAACGGATTTCTCTCTATTTTATCATTTAATTTCTATTAATAGAAATAAAGATATAATTATAAAAATTTCATTAAAAAAAAATTTTTTAAATGTTAAAAGTATAACTGGCATTTTTAAAAATGCTAATTGGTATGAAAGAGAAATATGGGAAATGTTTGGTATTTACTTTATAAATCATCCTTACTTAACTCATATACTTTTACCACATTATTGGAATAAAGGTTTTCCTTTACGCAAAGATTTTCCTTCAAGAGCAACAGAATTAGAACCATATTCTTTAACTAAAAAAAAATATAAAATAGATATAAAAGATACAAAATTTAATCCAAAAGATTGGAATCTTTCTGTAAAAGATAATAAATATGATTATATGTTTCTTAATTTAGGTCCTAATCATCCTTCTGTTCATGGAGCATTCAGGATTATATTAAAATTATTAGGTGAAGAAATTATACAATGTATTCCCGATATAGGATACCATCATAGAGGCGCTGAAAAAATAGCAGAACGACAAACTTGGCACACTTATATCCCATATACGGATAGAATAGAATATTTAGGTGGTTGTATTAATGAAATGCCATATATTCTTGCAATAGAAAAATTAGCAAATATTATTGTTACGGATAGGATTAAAGTAATTAGAGTTATGTTATCTGAATTATTTCGTATTAATAGTCATTTATTATATTTATCTACTTTTATACAAGATGTAGGTGCAATGACACCTATATTTTTAGTATTCACTGACAGACAAAAAATATATGACATAATAGAGGCAATTACAGGCGCTAGAATGCATCCTGCTTGGTTTAGAATAGGAGGTTTAGCACAAGATTTACCTAACGGATGGAATATATTACTAAAAAAATTATTAGATTGGTTACCTAAAAGATTAAAAATATATAAAAAAACCGCTTTACAAAATAGTATTTTAATATCTAGATCTAAAAATATAGCTACATATAATCAGAAAGAAGCTATATCTTGGGGTGTTACTGGGTCTGGACTAAGAGCTACAGGATTAGATTTTGATGTTCGTAAATGGCGTCCCTATTCTGGTTACGAAAATTTTGATTTTGATGTTCCTATAGGGAATAATATTAGTGATTGTTATTCTAGAGTTTTAATAAAATTTGAAGAAATATGGCAAAGTTTACGTATTTTAAAACAATGTTTAAATAATATGCCTGAAGGATCATATAAAGTAGATCATCCTTTAACAACTCCTCCTGTTAGAGAAAGAATGTTAAGAGATATAGAAACATTAATTAATCATTTTATACAAGTTTCTTGGGGCCCATTAATACCAGCTAATGAATCATTTCAAATGATTGAAGCTACAAAAGGAATTAATAGTTACTATTTAATTAGTGATGGTAATACTGTAAGTTATAGAACTAGAATTAGAACTCCGAGTTTTGCTCATTTACAACAAATACCTTCTGTTATTTGTGGTAGTCTAGTTTCAGATTTAATTACTTATTTAGGTAGCATCGATTTTGTTATGTCTGATGTAGATCGTTAATATATAAAACTATGAATAATTCAATTAATAATAAAAAAATTTTTTTAAATCATGAAGAATTAAAAAGTATTAATAATATTTGTGCACAATATGAATGTAATAATGCAGCTATTATAGAAATATTAATATTTTTTCAAAAAAAGTATGGATGGATTTCTGATCCTATTGTAAATATTATTGCTGATATTTTAAAAATACATCCTTCTGAAGTGGATAGTATAGCAACATTTTATAGTCAAATTTTTAGATCACCAGTAGGTAAATATATAATTAAATATTGTGATAGTGTTGTTTGTTATATAACAAAATATGAAAAAATTTTAAACAATATTAAAAAAAGATTAAAAATTAATCCAGGACAAACAACATCAAATCGTTTATTTACTTTATTACCTATATGTTGTTTGGGACTTTGTGAAAAAAGTCCTGTCATTATGATTAATAAAAAAATTTATACTTCGTTAACAAGTAATAGTATAAACACTATATTGGATAGTTATATTAATGAAAATAATAAATCATAATCCAGAAACACATCCTTTAACGTGGCGTATGAATAAAAATACAACTGTCTTTTTGAAAGAATATATAAAAAAAGATGGTTATAAAATTTTAAAAGAAGCATTAATAAATAAAACTCCTCAAGAAATAATTAATATTATAATTGAATCAAAATTAAAAGGTAGAGGTGGAGGAGGTTTTTATACTGGATTAAAATGGAATTTGATATCTTCACAAAATAATAATACTAAAGAAAATCGTTATTTTATATGTAATGCTGATGAGATGGAACCAGGAACTTATAAAGACCGTTTTTTAATAGAACATATTCCACATCAATTAATAGAAGGAATTATTATTAGTGCTTTTGCTATACAAGCAAATAAAGGATATATTTTTTTAAGAGGAGAGTATATACAATGTGCAAAAATTTTAAATACAGTAATAAAAGAAGTTTATAAAATAGGAATATTGGGAAAAAATATATTTAATACTAATTTTAATTTTGATTTGTATCTCCATACAGGAGCAGGAAGATATATATGTGGGGAAGAAACTGCTTTAATAAATTCTTTAGAAGGGAAACGTGCTAATCCACGTTTTAAACCACCTTATCCATCTTCAATTGGTTTATGGGGACAACCAACATGTATTAATAATGTTGAAACTATTTTTAATATTCCTGGTATTATACAATTTGGAGCAAAATGGTATAAGCAATTATCAAATAATTTGTATGATAGTGGTACTAAAATGTTAGGTTTTTCTGGTAACGTAAAAAATCCAGGAGTGTGGGAATTACCTTTTGGTACTCCTGCTTATATTGTTTTAGAAAAATATGCAGGGGGGATGAAAAAGGGATTTAAGTTTAAAGCGTGGTTACCTGGAGGAGCTGGTACTAGTTTTTTAACAAAAGATCATTTAAATTTACCTATGGATTTTGTAAATATTAGTAATGCGGGGAGCAGACTAGGTACCGGAATTGCTATGGCTATTGATCATAATATTAATATGATATCTTTATTAAAGAATTTAGAAATTTTTTTTGCAAGAGAATCTTGTGGTTTTTGTACTCCTTGCAGGGAAGGTTTACCATGGATTGTTGCAATATTAACTAGTTTAGAAAAAAAAAGGGGGTCTATTAAAGATCTTGATCTTTTAAAAGATATAAGTAATCAATTAATAGATGGCAAATCTTTTTGTGCTCATGCTCCTGGAGCTATGGAACCTTTAAGAAGTGCATTAAAATATTTTTTACATGAATTTGAATGTGGAATAAAAAATTAAATAAGATACTCATTTTTTATATAAAAATCAATATAAATTAAAATATTATTTAGTTAAGTAATTAATAAATGGAATATACATATCATGATTCATATTAATATAGAAGGTCAAAGTTATAAAGTTAATAGAAAAGATAACTTATTAAAAATATGTTTGTCTTTAGGATTTAATATCCCGTATTTTTGTTGGCATCCTATTTTAGGAAGTATAGGATCATGTCGTCAGTGTGCAATAAAACAATATGATAATATTCAAAAAAAAAATGGATTTATAATAATGTCTTGTATGTCTTTACCAATTGAGGAAACATATATTTCTATTAATGATAAAGAAGTGATTAATTTTCGCAGAAATATTATTGAATTATTAATGCTTAATCACCCACATGATTGTCCTATTTGTGATGAAGGAGGTAGTTGTCATTTACAAGATATGACAGTTATGACTGGACATTATAAACGTAGGTATAATTTTCCTAAAAGAAAATATAAAAATCAATATTTAGGACCTTTTATATCACATGTAATGAACCGATGTATTACATGTTATCGTTGTGTAAGATATTACAAAGATTATGCTGATGGAAAAGATTTTAATGTTTTTGGTTCTAAAAATAATATTTATTTTGGTAGATATTCAGACGGTTTATTAGAGAATAAATTTTCTGGTAATTTAATTGAAATATGTCCTACTGGTGTTTTTAATGATAAAACCTATATTGAACATTTTACAAGAAAATGGGATTTACAATATGCACCTAGTATTTGTCAACACTGTTCTTTAGGATGTAATATTTTTATAGGAGAACGTTATGGTAATCTATCTTGTGTTCAAAATAGGTTCCATGAAGAAATAAATCATTATTTTCTTTGTGATAAAGGACGTTTCGGATACGGATATATTAATTTAAAAAAAAAACCAATACAAATTATACAAAAAAAAAATAAAAAGAAAGTATTTTTAAAGAATGATCAAGCTATTAAAAATATTAGCGATTTAATTTTAAAATCAAAAAAAATAATAGGGATAGGTTCTGCAAGAGCTAGTATAGAAAGTAATTTTATTTTAAAACAATTAGTAGGAGATGAAAATTTTTGCGTGGGTATTTTAGAAGATGAAAAAAAACAAATTGATTATATTATAAAGATAATACAACATAAAAATATTTATACTCCTTCATTATCCGAAATAGAAGATTATGATGTAATTCTAATATTAGGCGAAGATGTAAGTACTACAAATCCTAGAGTAGATTTAGCTATAAGACAAGCTATAAAAAAAAATACGGAAATTATTAATAAAAAAGAAATCCCTTATTGGCATGCAAATGCTATTTTTAATTTAAAAGGAAAATCATTTAATTCATTATTTATTACCAGTATAAATAAAACATCTTTAAATGATATTTCTTCATGGAGTTATTATACTACAATTGATAATCAAGTTAATTTTGCATTTGCTTTATCATATTATATAGATAATAAAACAATAAATCCTCTTATAAAAAAAGATATACAAAATAAAATTGTAAAAATAACAGAAGTTTTATTAAATGCGCGAAAACCTTTAATTATTTCCGGTACTAGTTTAGGGTCATTAGACTTAATTATGGCCTCTTATGCTATAGTTCATTCATTAAATAAAAAAAGAAAAAATACAGGTTTATTTTATGTTTTAAATACAGTAAATAGTATGGGTATAGGATTAATAAATGGGAAAACTTTAAATAATATTTTAAATAAATCTAATAATATAGATACAATTATTATTATGGAAAATGATTTATATTATTATGAAGAGAGAGATAAGTTAGATGTTTTTTTTAAAAGTATTCCTAATATTATAGTAATAGATCATGTTTTTAGCCCAACAACACAAAAAGCCCATATAGTATTACCAGCAACAAATTTTATGGAAAGTAGTGGTACAGTTATAAATAATGAATGTAGAGCACAAAGATTTTTTCAAGCATCAAATCCTTTTTACTATAATAAAAAGAATCAAAGAAAATCTAGTTGGAAATGGATATATTCAATATATGCGAAAATAAATAATTTAAAAGAAAAAATTAATTTAGATAATCTTATTGAAGAATGTGAAAAAAAAATACCAATACTTAATGGAATTAGTAATGCAGCACCTAAGGCTAATTATCGAGTATATAATAGAAAATTTGCAAGGTCTCCTATTCGTTATAGTGGTAGAACATCAATATTAGCAAATATTAATATACATGAACCCAAACAACCAGAAGATAAGGATACTATTTTTAATTTTTCTATGGAAGGAAATTATAATTCTGATATTAATTGTACACATTTACCTTTTTTATGGGCTCCAGGATGGAATTCTTTACAAGCATTAAATAAATTTCAAAAAGAAATAGGAGTTTCATCTAAATATAATGCTATAGGATTCAAAATTAAAAAGAAACATAATAATAATATAAACATTAAAAAAAATAATGTTTTTAAAAAATTTAAAATTTCAGATAAATTACTTATTGTACCTTGTTACAATTTTTTTAATAGTAATTCTTTAGTTCAAAAATCTTCTTTAATAAAAGAATATTTTTCTAATTATTATGCTTTTTTAAATAATAAAGATGCTATGAAATTAGGAATTTTAAATAATTGTTTAATTAAAATATATTGCTTAAATAACATAATTCAATTAAAAACATTTATTTCAACATCTTTACATCAGGGATTGATAGGAGTACCATTAGGTACACCAGGAATTCCACTTTCTTTTTTAGGAAAAACTATTGAAAAATTAAAGGTATTAAAATGAGTTTATTCTCTTTTTTTAACTCAATACAATTAATAGTTTTTTTTAAAACACTATTAATGTTAATAATATTAATAATAAGTGGAGCTTTTTTAAGTTTTGGAGAGAGACGCATATTAGCTTTATTTCAAAATCGTTATGGACCTAATAGAGTAGGTCTGTTTGGTTGTTTACAATTATTAGCTGATATGATTAAAATTATTTTTAAAGAAGATTGGACCCCTAAATTTTCTAATAAATTATTATTTAATATAGCACCTGTTATTACTTTTAATTCGTTATTATCTGTATTTGCTATATTACCCATTACTCCTAATATAATGATATCTAATTTAAATATTGGAATTTTATTTTTTTTAATGATGACTAGTATTTCTGTTTATTCTATTTTGTTTGCGGGATGGGCAAGTAATAATAAATATGCTTTATTAGGATCTATAAGAGGTGTAGCACAAATAATAAGTTATGAAGTTTTTTTGGGTCTATCTTTAATGGGTATTATTTGTCAAACAGGGTCGTTTAATCTGTTTAATATAGTAGAAGAACAATATAATCATTATTGGAATATTATACCTCAGTTTTTAGGTTTTATAACATTTTTTATTGCCAGTTTAGCTGTATGTCATAGACATCCTTTTGATCAACCAGAAGCAGAACAAGAAATATCTGATGGTTATCATATTGAATATTCTGGCATTAAATTTGGATTATTTTTTGTGGGGGAATATATAAATATTATAGTACTTTCTTCTTTAATTGTAATTTTATTTTTTGGAGGATGGTTAGGCCCCTTTTTACCTCCTATAGTATGGTTTTTTATTAAAACATTATTCTTTATTGTATTATTTTTTTTAATTAGGGCGTCATTGCCTCGCCCTAGATATGATCAAATTATGTTCTTTGGGTGGTTTGTATGTTTACCATTAACATTAATTAATCTTATTATTACTGCATTTATAATGCAAAAATAATTATTTTTTATGAAAATATAAAATGAAATTTAAAAATTTTTTTAATAATTTAATTAGTCAAATTAGAAGTGTTTTTTTTGTTTGGATTAATATGTTTAAAAAAAGAGAAACTATTATGTATCCGGAAGAAAAAGTATATTTATCTCCGAGATATAGAGGCAGGATAGTCTTAACTTCTGATAAAAATAATAATGAACGTTGTGTTGCTTGTAGTCTTTGTGCTGTTGTTTGTCCTGTTGGATGTATATCTTTAAAAAAATCAATAAACAAAGAGGGTAGGTCATATCCTAAATTTTTTAGAATTAATTTATCTAGATGTATTTTTTGTGGATTTTGTGAAGAAGCCTGTCCTACAGGAGCAATCCAATTAATTCCAGATTTTGAATTATGTGAAATTGAAAGAACAAATTTAATATATGAAAAAGATGATTTATTTATTAAAAATGAAGGTAAATATAAAAATTATGATTTTTATGATATGTCTGGTATTAATATCCCAAGTAAAAAAAAAGTTGAAAATGATGATTTAAAAAATATTGAAGTAGATGTAAAAGATTTATTACCATAACATAAATTAAAGGTATTATCTATGGAAACAATTTTTTATATATTAGGAGCAATATCAGTAATATCTACAATATTAATAATAATAAGCATCAACCCAATTTATACTTTATTATATTTTTTAATTACATTAATTACAATATCAAGTATATTTTTTATTTTAGGTAATTATTTTGCAGGTGCACTAGAAATTATTATTTATGCAGGGGCTATTGTTATATTATTTATGTTTGTTTTAATGTTATTAAATTATAAAAATATTGAATTAGAAGAAAAAAAAAATTTTTTAAAACAACCTTTTGTTTTGATAAGTTCTATTTTTTTTACTTTAATTTTTTTAATTAATATAATTTACATGCTTAAAAAAGCATGTAGTAATAATAAATATATTATTAATGATTTTGTTACTATACAAAATATAGGAATTAATTTATTTACTAAATATAGAATAATCGTAGAATTAATGTCTATTCTATTATTATCAGGAATAATTATTACTTTAAATATAGGGAAAATAAAAAATTAATTTTTGTGCTTTATTATCTAAATTAAATATCTAAATAAAAAGAAGAAGAAAATGATACCTATATATCATGCATTAATGATTCCTATCATCATATTTATAATAGCCTTAGCAGGAATTATGATTAGACGAAATATGTTATATATCCTTATTTGTAATGAAATAATGATAAATGCAGCTGCTTTATCATGCATAATTTCTGGTGATTATTGGAAACAAACAGAAGGGGAAATTATGTATATTCTATCAATTAGTATAGCAGCAGTAGAAAGTTGCATAAGTTTAATTTTGTTAATAAAATTATATAATTATAATAATACTGTGAATGTTGACACAATTAGTGAGATGAATGGATGAAATGTCTTTGTTTTATTATTTTAATACCTTTAATTAGTTTTTTAATACTATCTTTGTTTTCTAATTATTTAAATAAGAAAATAATTTTAATGATTGGAACAAGTTCGATAGGCATTATTGCTGTTATTACTTTTATTTTGAGTATAATTTTTTTTAAAAATAACTATATAGTATATAAGCAACACTTATGGACAATACTAAGTATTGATCGTTTACACATTAATTTTAATTTATATTTAGATATGTTATCAATAATTATGTTGTCTATTACTACGGGTGTAGGTTTTATTATACATCTGTTTTCGATTTGGTATATGAAAAATGAAGAAGATTATTCTCGATTTTTTGCATATACTAATTTATTTATTGCAAGTATGGCTTTATTAATTTTAGCCGATAATTTTGTTTTAATGTTTTTTGGATGGGAAGGTGTTGGAGTTTGTTCTTATTTATTAATAGGATTTTTTTATAAGAAAAGATTAAATGTACTATCAGCCATGAAAGCATTTTTAATAACTCGTTTTAGTGATATTTTTTTAGCTATTGGTATTTTTTTAATTTTCAAAATATTTAATACTTTTACTTTTGACAAAATATCTATATTAATAACTTCTTCAAAAGAATTTTATCAATCATATTATTTACAAATAATATCCTTAATGTTAATAGTTGGAGCTATAGGTAAATCTGCACAATTTCCGTTAAATACATGGCTCATAGATGCCATGGTTGGTCCTACACCTGTATCTGCTTTAATACATGCAGCGACAATGGTAACTGCTGGTATATATTTGATTTTAAGAAATAATATATTATTTTTAATAACAAATAAAATGTTATTCTTAGTTAGCATTATTGGAATAATAACATTATTATTATCTAGTTGTTGTGCTTTAGTACAAAAAAATATAAAACGTATTTTAGCTTATTCAACTATGAGTCAAATAGGTTATATGTTTGTAGCATTAGGTATAAGTTCTTGGAATGCTGCTTTATTTCATGTAATATCACATGCTTTTTTCAAAGCATTACTTTTTTTATGTGTTGCTTCCATTATTATTTCATGTAAAAATGAACAAAATATATTTAAAATGGGAGGTATAAAAAAATATATTCCTTTTGTGTACTATTGCTTTTTATTCGGCTCTTTGTCTTTATCTGCCTGCCCTATAATTACAATGAGCAGTTTTACAAAAGAAAAAATTTTATATGAAATATTTATCCAAAAACATTTTATATTACTAATTTTAGCAATTATTGGTAATTTTTTTACATCATTATATAATACACGTATGATTTATATGGTTTTTTATGGTAAAAAAAATATTATTCCACATAAAAATAATGAATTTTTTCATAACTTACCATTACTATTATTAGTAGTATTATCTAGTTATGTTGGTATTAAAATACTACCAATAAAAAGATCTTTTTTATTACCTAATAAAATTTTATTAATTAATCATGCATATTATACTATATTAGAAATAACATCTGTTATTATATCTGCATCAGGTTGTATTTTATATATTTTGTATAAAAAAAATATTAATTTTATAAAAAAAATTCAAAATACTTATTTTGTCAAAAATGTTTTTATAAAAAATTTTTTTCTAAATGGATGTTATATAGATTTTGTTTATAAAAAACTATTTATAGAAAATTTTTTAAAAATTTTATATATTATAAAAGATGATCCTATTTCCTATTTTATAGAAAATATAATTACAAAAACAATAAAGAAAACAGGACAAATATTATTAATAAGTGAAAATGGTTATATACGCTGGTACGTATCATCTATGTATTTAGGAATAATATTAATATTATTAATAATTATGATACTCAGTAATAAATACTATTATTAGTACAATATAAAACGAAATTTTTTATTAAAATTTATGAATAAGTAATTAGGAATTATTATGTTATTACTTTGTTTTATACTAATACCTTTTATTAGTGGATTAATTTGTTGGCAAAGCGAAAAAATAAATTTTAAACTACCTCGTTTGATTGCTTTAGGTTCGATTAGTTTCGTTTTTATTTTATCTATTTTTGAGTATATTTCGAAACCTTTTTTTTTTGGTAAAAAATTATTTTTTATATATCCATTATGGATGTCAGAATTTACATTGAATTGGATTCCAAGATTAGGTATTAAATTTCATTTAGCAATAGATGGTTTATCATTAATAATGGTTAATTTGACTGGATTATTAGGTATAATGGCCGTTTTATGTTCATGGAATGAAATTAAAAAATGGCATGGTTTTTTTCACTTAAATCTTTTATGGATATTAAGTGGTGTTATTGGAGTATTTTTATCTGTAGATATGTTTTTATTTTTTTTGTTTTGGGAAATTATGTTAATACCTATGTATTTTTTAATATCTTTATGGGGGCATAAAGGAGATCAACCAGGATATAGTAGAATAAAAGCTGCAACAAAATTTTTTATTTATACACAATCTAGTGGTTTATTAATGTTAATTGGTATTTTATCTTTAGTATTTTTACATCAAAAAATTACAGGTAAATTAACTTTTGAATATGTTGATTTACTAAATACTCCTCAAAATTTAAAAACAGAATTTTTTTTAATGTTATGTTTTTTTATTGCTTTTGCTGTAAAAATACCTACAATACCATTTCATGGATGGTTACCTAATACTCATAGTCAAGCTCCTACAGCAGGGTCAGTTGATTTAGCTGGTATCTTACTAAAAACAGCAGCTTATGGTTTACTAAGATTCACATTACCATTATTTCCTTTAGCATCCTTAAAATTTTCTTTTATTGGGATAATATTAGGAATATTAAATATTTTTTATGGGTCTTGGATGGCTTGTACACAATCCGATATAAAAAAAATAATAGCTTATACTTCTATATCTCATATGGGTTTCATACTAATTGGTATTTATAGCAATAATAAATTAGCATATCAAGGAGTGATAATACAAATGATATCACATGGAATTTCTGCAGCAGCTCAATTTATTCTTTGTGGGCAACTATATGAACGTTTAAAAACAAGAAATATAAAATTTTTAGGTGGAATTTGGAATAATATAAATATATTGCCAGGATTATTTTTATTTTTTTCTTTAGCAAGTATAGGTATACCTGGTACTGGTAATTTTATAGGAGAATTTTTAATTTTATTAGGTAATTTTCAAACTTATCCTATATATGCAAGTATTGCCACTTTTGGTTTATTATTTTCGAGTATTTATTCATTAAATATGATGCAAAAGATTTTTTATGGTTCTACTAAAATACAAACTAACTTAAAGAAAATGTTTTTAAGAGAAAAAATTATTCTCTTTATTCTTTTAATTTTATTATTAGTAATAGGTTTTTACCCTCAACCTATTTTAAATATTTCTGATAATATAATGAATAATATTTATTACAAAAATATAATAATTTATTAAAAATATTATATATAAAATAATAACATTTTTTTTAAAAAACTTATTTTACATAACAGAATTTATTTATGACAAATTTATTATCAACATCATTAACACCTTTAATTGTTATTATAATAACAGTCTTAATTTTATTAATAAAAATATCTATTAGACGTGATAATTTATTAAGTTTAATAATTACTAATTCAGGATTATTATTAACTATAATATCTATTATATATTTAAAAGATATTAATTTTTCTAAACATTATTTATTGTTAAATAGTAACTATACTATTTTTTATACCATTATATTATTGATAACTAATATTTTAATATGTTTAATATCGTATCCATGGATAGAATCACATTTTAATTATTATCAAGATGAATTTTATTTATTAACTCTTATTGTATCAATGGGAGGAATGGTTTTAACTAATTCTAATAATTTTATTTCTATGTTAATAGGTACTGAATTAATATCTATACCCATATTAGGTTTAATAAGTTATAATTTAATATTAAAAAATTCATTAGAAGCTAGTATTAAATATATTATTTTATCTAGTATTGCATCATCATTTTTAATATTTGGAATATCTTTTATTTATTTTGATTATGGTAATTTAAATTTTACTTATTTATTAACTCATTATTCTTCTCATGTTTTTTTAAAAAATCATTTAAATATAATTGGTTTATGTTTTATTTTAGTTAGTTTAGCTTTTAAATTATCAATAGTACCATTTCATTTATGGACTCCAGATGTATATCAAGGATCACCTTTACCTGCAATAATGTTTTTATCTACATTTAGCAAATCAGTTTTTTTTGTATTTTTAGTAAGATTTTTAGTATATTTTTTTAAAATTAATGGTAATGGTTTTATTTTATATAAAATAATAATTTTATTATCAATCTTATCAATTATATTTGGTAATTTTATGGCTTGCGTTACTAAGAATAATATTAAGCGTTTATTAGGTTACTCATCTATATCACATATGGGTTATTTATTAATAATTATTATTTATAATCAACTCTTGCAAAGAAAACATCTTTTTTCATTAGAAATGATGAGTATATATATTATTGGTTATATAATAAATAATTTAGGAATTTTTGGAATAATGAGTATATTATCTAATTATTCATATTTTAAAAATAATAATTTAGATAAATTATATTATTATAGAGGATTATTTTGGTATGATCCTGTATCAGCTTTTATTTTAACTGTAATGTTATTATCTTTAGCTGGTATACCTATCACAATTGGTTTTATATCAAAATTTTTTTTAATAGCATTAAGTATAAAAACTCAATTATGGTATTTAACTGGTATTATTATATTAGGTAGTTCTGTAGGATTATATTACTATTTACATGTTATTATTAGTTTATATTTAATGCCTTCTAAAAGTAACAAAGATACTTATTTATCTATGAAAAATAATGATAACTTTAGTATTAATTTTGCTAAAAATTTAATTTTAATACTAGCAATTTTAACAATTTTATTAGGTATATATCCTGAATCTATTATATATGTTTATTCAAAATTGAAATTAACATAATAATTAAATATTTAATGATGTTTTTTAAAAATTTTGTAAAAAATTTTAATAATAAATATTAACGATAAAAGGCATAAAATATATTTGATTATTTTATTAATATCTCCTGCAAAAGATGTAATAACTTCTCCAAAAAAATAACCAGAACTAGAAAAAATTAATACCCAAATTATAGCACCAATAATATTAAATACAAAAAATTTTAAATTAGAAATATTTGTTATACCAATAACAACAGGGCCTATTAGTCTAAACCCATACATAAATCTTATAATAATAATAAAAAAATATGGATAATTTATAATTAAGTTAGAATATTTTTTTATTTTTAAATTATAATTTTTAAAAAGATGCAGAAAATTTTTACTATATTTTTTCCCAATATAAAATAAAAATTGATCTCCTAAAATGGCTCCTATAACAGCTACAACTATAATCTTATAAAATATTAATATCCTTTTATGAGCAAGCATGCCAGAAATTATAACAAAAGTTTCTCCTTCTATAAGAGCACCTAAAAATACAATTAAATAACCATATCGAATCACTATTTTAATTATATTTATATCTAACAGCATATTGTATATTATTAATTTTTATAATAAATAGTTAATATTAATATATAATTTATATATATCGATCTCGGTGAGAAGGGGATTCGAACCCCTGATATGTTATACATATACATACTTTCCAGGCATGCGCCTTCAACCACTCGGCCATCTCACCTAATAACATTTAAAAAATATTGTAAAGAAAACAATAATATTATAGTATTATATACTATGTTAATGAAAAAAGAATCAACATTTAGTTTTTTATTTTACGATTATGAAACTTTTGGTTTAAATCCAATTAAAGATAGAATTGCGCAATTTGCTTGTGTACGTACAAATATAAATTTTCAGATAATAGAAGATCCTATTACTTTATATTGTAAACTAGATAGTGATTATTTACCTAATCCTGAATCTATATTAATTCATAATATTAGTCCTAAAATAATTAACTTAAATGGGAAAAAAGAATATAAGTTTGCAAACCAAATTAATAATATTTTCTCACGGTCTAATACTTGTATTTTAGGTTATAATAATATAGAATTTGACGATGAGTTTAGTCGTTATTTATTTTATCGTAATTTTTACGATACATATGGTTGGTCTTGGAAAAATAAAAATAGTCGTTGGGATGTACTAAAATTAGTGAGAGCATGTTATGTTCTAAGACCTCAAGGAATACATTGGCCCAAGATAAATAATATTCCCATATTTAATCTTGAAAAAATAGCAACTATAAATAATATTCAACCGTATTATAAATCACATGATGCATTATCTGATGTGTATACTACAATAGCTGTTATTAAATTAATAAAAAATAAACAACCATTACTATATAATTTTTTTTTTCAAAATAGAAAAAAAAATAAAATAATCAAAATTATAAATCTTTTTAAAATTCAAATTTTTATTTATATTAGTCATATTTATAAAAATGCAAATAATAATTTAAGTTGTATTACTCCTTTATTTTGGTATTCAAAAAATCAAAATATATTAGTATCTTTTGATTTAAAAAATAGTGTTAATGATTTTATTAGTAAAATAAAAAATATTTCATTAAAAAACCAAAAGTATATTTTATCATATATAAAGTTTATAAATTTTAGTAAATCTCCTTTATTGGTTCCTATCAATATTTTAAGAAGTGAAGATATAAAACGTTTAAAATTTAAAATAGAGTTTTATACAAAAAACTTTTTAGTATTTAAAAAACATTATTTAGAAATTAAAAATTTAATTAAATATCATTTAATAGATTTTTATAAATCTAATTATCAAACAAACATTTATAATGTTGATGAACAATTATATAAAAATTTTTTCCCAAATGAAGATTTAATTAAATTTTGTTTAATTCATAAAAAGAAAGTTAATCAATTAAACAATCTTTCTTTTAAAGATATAAGAGCTAACATTTTATTATTTAAATATAGAGCAAGAAATTTTCCATTTACTTTAAATAGTATAGAAAAAGATGTATGGGATATGTATCTAAAACATATTTTTAATAAAAAAGTTATTTCTAATTATATAAATAAAATAAATTTTTTATTACAAAATCATACCAATAATAATGAACAAATTTTAATTTTACATAATTTGTTACAATATGTAAAAAATCAATTTTTTGAATTAATAAAAGTATAAGACTACATAAATATCAATTAAATATTAATATAATATATGTCCTAATTTTATAACTTTAGTGTTAAGATATTTGTTATTATTAATGTTATGTCCTACAATTAGAGGAATTCGATTTATAACATTTATTCCATTTTTTTTTAAAAAATTAATTTTATTAGGATTATTTGTTAATAATCTAATATTGTAAATACCTAGTATTTTTAATATATTTATACAAGGGATAAAATCTCTTTCATCTGCATGAAAACCTAATTTATGATTTGCTTCTACGGTATCTAATCCTTTATCTTGATAATTATACGCTTTAATTTTATTTAAAAGACCTATATTTCTTCCTTCTTGTCTATGATAAATTAATATACCACAATTTTCTTTAGAAATTTTATATAAAGCTGATTGTAATTGGAATCCACAATCACACCTTAAACTAAATAAAGCATCTCCGGTTAGACATTCAGAATGAATTCTTGTTAAAATAATTGAAGTTTTACATATTTTTTTTATGCCATAAATTAATGCAATATGATGATTTTTTGTATATATTTCTTCAAAACCTACTATAGTAAATTCTCCCCATTGTGTTGGTAATTTAGATCTTGATACTTCTTTTATATTCATACTATGTTACCTTTTACATTTAGTAATTTATATAAAAATTCATATTTTTAATATAAAATTTTTTATTAAAATTTTATTATAAATAAATAATATCTCAAAATATTTATTTATTTATAAATAATATATTTTTATTATATTGAATTTTTTATTAAAATAATTTATTTATATAATAAATTATTATTTTTAAGGACTATATGAATTTATTAAAGTCATTAACCACAGTTAGTATAATAACATTATTATCTAGATTATTAGGTTTTATTAGAGACAGTTTAATAGCAAAAGTATTTGGTGCTGGTATTTATAGTGATTCTTTTTTTATAGCTTTTAAATTACCTAATTTATTAAGAAGAATATTTGCTGAAGGAGCTTTTTCACAAGCTTTTACTCCAATATTAGCTGAATATAAAAATAAAAGAACTGTAAAAGAAACGAAAAATTTTATTGCTTCCACATTAGGTATATTAATAATTATTCTTACTCTTGTTGTATTACTAGGAATAATGTTTTCTTCTTTTATTATTTCTATAATCGCTCCTGGATTTGTCAATACAGACCAAAAATTAAAACTGACTTCACAAATATTAAAAATAACTTTTCCTTATATTTTATTAATATCTTTAGCCTCGTTAGCTAGTTCAATTTTAAATATTTGGAAAAATTTTTTTGTACCCGCATTAACTCCTGTTTTATTAAATTTTAGTATGATATTTTTAATTATTATTTTTCCAAATACCTTACGCCCTCCAATTCTAATTTTAGCTTGGTCTGTATTAATTGGAGGATTAGCTCAAGTTGTTTATCAATTAATTTATTTAAAAAAATTAAATATGCTAATTTTCCCTAAATTTAAAAATTTGGATGATGGAGTATCAAGAGTTTTTAAAAAAATGGGTACTGCTATTATTGGAGTAACAGCAACTCAAATATCTTTACTAATTAATTCTGCTTTCGCTTCTTTTTTAATTACTGGATCAATTACTTGGATTTATTATGCTGATCGTTTAATGGAATTACCTATAGGTATGTTTAGTGTGGCCTTAACAATAGTATTATTACCAGCACTTACTGATGCTTTTACACAAAATAAAGAAAAAGAATATAACAAATTAATGGATTTAGGATTACGCTTATGTTTTCTATTAATAGTTCCTAGTTCTTTAATATTAGGATTTTTATCTAAACCTTTATTGATTTCATTATTTCAGTATGGAGCATTTACTTATTTTGATGTATTAATGACACAAATTAATATTTTTATATATGCAATAGGTTTAATATTTTTAATAATAGCTAAAGTTTTATCGATAGGATTCTATGCAAGACAAAATGTTAAAACACCTGTACAAGTTGCTATATTAGTTTTAATAATTACTCAATTAATTAATCCCATATTCATTTTTTTTCTACACCATATTGGATTTGCTCTATCAATATGTTTTTCTTCTTGTTTAAATGTTATTTTATTAATAAATATCTTAATTAAGAAAAAAATTTATACACCACAACCTGGTTGGTTATTTTTTTTATCTCGTATTTTAATGGTAACTATATTTTTAGGAATAATATTATTTTTTATTTCTAAAAACATTTCTGAAAAATGGTTAATATTATCGACTTTTACAGTACGCATAACTTTTTTATTAAGTATTTGTTCTTTTATCTTATTTATATATATGATAATGTTGTTCTTATTAGGTTTTCGTATGAAAGACTTTTTTATTAAAAAATATTAATGAATAATTATCTACATTTTTCTTATAATTATAATAATATCATGTATTGAATATATTAAAACTAATACGTATTTTAATAATGTTAATATTTATCAAATAAATTATGATAATAAGTATTTTTTTAATAAAAAAAATAAATTTCAATAAAAATATAAGATATGAAAAAATTTTTATTAAATTTAGTAATTTTAATTAGAAATTAAAAAACTAAAGATTTCTTATTTATTAAAAATAAACAAAATTTTATTATAAATAATATTTAAAAATTAAATAAATATAAAATATAAAATTTAAACAAATCAACATTCTTCATGTAAAGATAACAATTAACATTAGTAAACAACTAATGTTAATTTCTCATATAAGCTATTAATATAATATCATATATTAAAAAATACTTTGTCATTTTTATTAATTTAATAAAATTAATTTTTTCTCAAATAATTTAATGTTAATGTAAAAATTATTTCTTTCTAAAGAAAGATTTTTTATCAAAAATTAAGTAATCTTGAGGAGATGAAATTTTTTTTAAAAAATAAATAAATTATTATAGAAAATATTTTTTTATATTTTATATATGATAAATTATATAAAAATAATAATTCCAATTTTAAAAAATTAAAGTTTAATATTTTAATATAAAAAATAAATTTTTATCAAAAAAAACATAATTTTAAAATAATTAAATTAATTTTAATGATTTAAATTTTTTTATTTTAAGTATATATCACATATTTATGTTTATTTATGGAGTACAATAAATGATATTAAAACAGAATTTGACTCGTTTTACTTGTAAAAATCCCCTTTTTAAGGGATTATATTGTACAAAAACAGCATTTTTACAAATAAATAAAATAATTAAAACAAAACAAAATACAATAGGAATTAAAATTTTTTTAAGAAAATCTGGTTGTTTAGGTTTTAAATATAAAATTACTTTAATTGATAATCTATCAGAATTATCTCCAAATGAAATTGTATTTAAAAAAGAAAAAATACATATTTATATAAATAATAAAGATATTACTTTTATTGATGGGATTATTATTGATTTTATTAAAAATAATTTTAGTAAATCTTTTCAATTCCATAATACTAAAATTCAACAATTTTGTGGATGTGGTAAAAGTTTTAATATTTTTTAAAAAAAGAACATATAATATGAAAAATGATAAAATTAGATTTTTTAATAAAAAAAAACAAAATTATAAAGAAGGCTTTATTACAAAATTAAAAAATAAAAAATTTATTCCTGGAATTGATTTAGAAACGATATATAAAATATCTGCTATACGTAATGAACCTAAATGGATGCTAAATTTTAGATTAAAAGGATATAATTTTTGGATTAAAAATAAGGAACCTCATTGGTTAAATGGATATTTTCAAAAAATAAATTACCAAAAGTATATTTATTATTCTATGCCAGAATATAACAAAAAAAAAAATAATAGCACTAACAATAAGTATTTAACTAAAGAAGTAAAAGAAACCTTTAATAAATTAAAGGTGCCTATTAATGATTATTCTAATGTAGCTATGGATGCAGTTTTTGATAGTGTTTCAGTTATAACTACTCACAAAAAAAAATTATTACAACAAGGAATTATTTTTTGTTCATTAAATTATGCAATTAAGCATTATCCTGAAATAGTAAAAAAGTATTTAGGTTCTGTAGTTCCTGCTAATGATAATTTTTTTGCTGCATTAAATGCAGCTGTAGCTTCTGATGGAACATTTATTTATATCCCTAAAAACATCAAATGCCCTATTGAATTATCTACTTATTTTAGAATTAATGAAAAAAATATTGGACAATTTGAACGAACAATTTTAATTGCTGATAAAAATAGTAGTGTTAATTATATAGAAGGATGTTCTGCCCCAATTAGAAATAATCATCAATTACATGCTGCTGTAGTTGAAGTTATTTTACACCAAAATGCTCAAGTAAATTATTCAACTGTTCAAAATTGGTTTCCAGGAGAAAAAAACATAGGAGGAATTTTTAATTTCGTTACAAAAAGAGCAATATGTAAAGGAAATAATAGTAAAATGTCATGGACACAGTCTGAAACAGGATCAGCCATCACATGGAAGTATCCTAGTGTTATTTTAAAAGGTGATAATTCTATAGGAAAATTTTTTTCTGTTTCATTAACTAATGGAACTCAACAAACAGATACTGGTACAAAAATGATTCACATAGGAAAAAATACTAAATCTACAATTATTGCTAAAAGTATTTCTACGGAAAAAAGTAAAAATACTTACAGAAGTTTAGTTCATATTAATAAATTATCAGATTATTCTCGTAATTTTACACAATGTGATTCAATTTTAATTGGTGATAAGTGTAGTACGCATACATATCCTACTTTAAATATATTAAATAATACTGCTCAAATTGAGCATGAAGCTACAACATCTAAAATAGGAGAAGAACAAATATTTTTTTGTTTGCAAAGAGGATTAAATATAGAAAGTGCTATTACATTAATTATTAATGGTTTTTGTAAAGATATTTTTATAAAATTTCCGTTAGAATTTGCTATTGAAGCACAAAAATTATTATCAATTCACCTAGAAAATACTATAGGATAGTATATTTTTATATCATATACTTAAAAAGTAATTATGTTAAAAATAAAAAATTTAAATGTTTACATAAATGAAAAAATTATTTTAGATAAATTAAATTTATCAATCAATCCTGGAGAAATACATGCAATTATGGGCCCTAATGGCTCAGGAAAAAGTACATTATCATATATATTAGCAGGAAAAACAGGATATATTATTAAACAAGGGACCATTCTTTTTAAGAATAAAAATTTATTATGCATGCCACCAGAAATCAGAGCAAGAGAAGGAATTTTCATAGCATTTCAATATCCTATTGAAATTCCAGGAGTAAGTAATAATGTATTTTTATATAATTCCTTAAAAGCAATTAGAAAACATAAAGGATTAAGTAATTTAGATAGAATAACATATAATAAAATTATTAATGAAAAAATTAAAATTTTAGGAAAATCACAACATTTTCTTGAGCGATTTGTAAATGTTGGTTTCTCTGGAGGAGAAAAAAAAATTAATGATATACTACAAATGTTGGTATTAGAACCAGATCTATCTATTTTAGATGAAATTGATTCTGGATTAGATATTGATGCATTAAAAAAAGTATCTAATATAATTAATATTATGAGAAATAAGAAAAGGTCGTTTATTATTATTACACATTATCGCCGTATTCTTGAATATATTAAACCCGATTATATTCATATACTTTATAATAATAAAATTGTAAAATCAGGTAATTTTAATATTATTTCAAAATTAGAAACTTATGGGTATGAATCTTTTAATGAATAATAATTTCTTAGATCAATTAAATAACATTTATCAAAAACATAAAAAATATCATTTTTCTAAAAAATCAGAAAAACATTGGTTAAAATTAAAATTTTTATTATCTAAATGTAAAGACGAAAATAAAAAAACGGATTTTTTTAAAAATATTAAAAATAAATTACTAAAAACTAGCAAAATCTATTCTGTAGATAAAGAGAAAATTAAAAATTTTATCTTTAAAAGAGATGCTGTTTTTTTATATTTTGTTAATGGGAAATTAAATAAAAATATTAGTAATATAAATAATATATGGTATAAAATATCTATTAATAAATATAATAAACAAAATTATAAAAATAATTCTATTAAACATAATATTTACACTCATTTAGCTGAATCTTTATCAAAAGAAATATTATCAATTAGTATTGATAATACTAACAATATAAATATCAAACCATTATATTTAATATATTTAAATGAAGGGAATATTAATCTTAATGAAATTATTATTTCTAATTATAGAAATTATATAAATATAAATAGTACACATCCTATAATAATATTTGAACATTTTATGAATATAAATCAATCATATTTTAATAATGTTTATAATACTTTTATAATTGAAAAAAATTCAAAATTAGAAAATTATAAATTTATTTATAATAAAAATAATAATAATTATCATTATGCTAATAATAATTTTTTTTTATATAAAAATGTTTCTTTAAAAAAGCATGATATTTTTTTTTCTCAAAAAAAGATACAACAAAATAATAATTTTATTTTTATGGAAAAAAATTCTAAACTAATATATAAAAGTTTATTACTTGCTAAAAATAATGATATTATTAATACTGACAATTATTTAGAACATAATGGAAGTAATTGTTATAGTTATCAATTACATAAAGCAATTGTTAATAATAAAGCTATTATAAATTCTACAGGATTATTAAAAATTAACCCATATGCCATAAAAACAGATGGACAAATAAATTATAGTGGCTTACTATTAAGTAGATTATCTGAAATAAATATAAAACCTAAATTAGATATTTATAATAATGATGTAAAATGTAAACATGGAGTATCTACTGGGGTAATAAATGAAGATCAGATTTTTTTTTTAAAAACAAGAGGAATAAATTATAAGTCTGCATATAATATTTTACTTATAGCTTTCATGAATGATATTTTAAAAGACTTTTATAATAAGAAATCAGTAAATAAAATTTTTGAACATATATCATGTTATTTGTCAATAGAGAATTTTTTAAATGAATTTTGATATAAAAAATATTAGAAAGCAATTTCCTATTTTATCTAGAAAAATTAATAAAAATAATTTTGTTTATTTAGATAATGCAGCAACTGTACATAAACCTAAAATAGTAATTTCTGCATTAAATGATTTTTATAAAAATTATTATTCCTCAGTTAATAGAGGTATATATGAATTAAGTACAAAAGTAACAAATAAAATGGAAGATATACGTAATAAAATCGCGAATTTTATTAATGCTAAATCTTCAGAAGAAATAATATTTACTAGTAGTACAACAGAAGGTATTAATCTTATCGCAAATACTTGGGGGATAAATAATATATCATCAAATGATAATATTGTTATTTCTGAAATGGAACATCATTCTAATCTTATCCCCTGGATTATTCTGTCTAAAAAAATAGGTTTTAATATTCGTATTATTCCTTTAAATAAAAATGGGAAATTAAAAATATATAAAATTCCTAGTTTAATTGATAAATATACTCGTTTAATATCAGTTACTTATATTTCTAATGTTTTAGGTACAATTAATCCTATTAAAGATATTATTAAATTAGCAAAAAAAAATAATATTATTACACTAATTGATGGAGCTCAAGCAGTTACTAATCAAAAAATTAATGTTCAAAGTTTGAAATGTGACTTTTTTGTTTTTTCTGGACATAAAATTTTTGGGCCTACTGGAATAGGAGTTTTATATGGAATCAAAAAAATATTAGAAAATATAGAACCTTGGCAAGTAGGTGGAGGAATGATATCAAATATATATAAAAAAAAACTTATTTGGGAAACAATACCTTGGAAATTTGAAGCAGGAACACCAAATATATCTGGTATTATAGGGTTAGGTGTTGCACTATCATGGTTTACGTCACTCAATATAAATAATATTATTAAATATAATAAATATTTAACAGAATATACTTTAAATAAATTGAATTCTATACCGAATATAAATATATTCGGGAATAAATTTTCAAGTGACAATAGAGTAGGTATTATTTCTTTTAATTTAAAAAAAATTCATGCTTATGATATAGGTATTTTTTTAGATCAATATGGAATTGCTATTCGTACTGGTCATCAATGCGCTATACCTCTTATGAACTATTATAAAGTTGAGTCAATGTGTAGAATTTCTTTTTCTATATATACGAATATTAATGATATCGATATCTTTATAGAAAAATTAATACATATAAATAATTTATTAAATAAGTAACCATATGTTATATATTTTACCAAGTAAAAATATTATTGAAACTAATTTTATGAGTTGTCGTTCTTGGGAAGAAAAATATCTTTATATAATTGAGTTAGGAAATCAAATTCCTCTTCTTTCAAAAGAAAAACATTCTTTAGAAAATTTTATTCCAGGATGTCAAAGTCAAGTTTGGGTTACTATTAAAATAAATAAGAATAATAAAATACGATTTAGAGGCGATAGTGATTCTTCTATTGTAAAAGGATTATTAACAATGATTTTTATTTTTTATAACCAAAAATCCTATAATGAAATTATAACTTTTGATATTCGTTCATGTTTTAAAAAATTATCTCTTCATAAGTATTTAACTCTATCTAGATTACAGGGTATAGAAATTATTATACAAACAATTAAAAATAAATTGGGAAAATTAGTTTCTAAATTAAATTAAAATATGGAATATATGCTAATTATTTATTGCAAGTATAAAAAATTTTTATATAGTTAATATTGTATAATATAATGTGAAATTTTTACTCTAAATTTTATAAATAACTTTATAAAATATTTAGGAAATATAAATTTTATGAAAAAAACCAAAATAGTTTGTACTATAGGACCTAGTTCTGAATCGAAATATATTTTATCTCAATTACTAAATTTAGGAATGAATGTTATTAGATTGAATTTTTCCCATGGAAATCATGAAGATCATCAGAAAAGAATCGATAATTTAAGAGAAATTATAAAAGAAACAAAAAAAAATGCTGCTATTTTATTAGATACAAAAGGGCCTGAAATACGTACTATGAAGTTATATAAAGGAATTGATGTTGATTTAAAATCTGGACAAAAATTTGTTTTAACTATTAATCAATCAGTAATTGGTAATAATAAATGCGTAGCTATTACATATCCTAATTTAATTAATGATTTAAGTATCAATGATAAAATATTAATTGATGATGGATTAATATCATTAAGAGTTTTAGAATTACATCATGATAAAATAATATGTAAAGTTTTGAATAATGGCAGATTATCTGAAAATAAAGGTATAAATTTACCTGGAATATTTACTAAGTTACCTGCTTTATCAGAAAAAGATAAACAAGACTTAATTTTTGCATGTAAGAATAAAATAGATTATATTGCTGCTTCTTTTATTCGGAAAAAAGAAGATATATTAGAAATAAAAAAATTTTTAAAATTAAATAATGGTGGTGATATACTAATTATAGCTAAGATTGAAAATCAGGAAGGATTAAATAATTTTGATGAAATTTTAGATGTTTCTGATGGAATCATGGTTGCAAGAGGTGATTTAGGAGTTGAAATACCAGTAGAAGATGTAATTTTTGCTCAAAAAATGATAATAAAAAAATGTAATTGTTTAGGTAAGATAGTAATAACTGCAACGCAAATGTTAGATTCTATGATTAAAAATCCTCGTCCAACTAGAGCGGAAGCAGGAGATGTTGCAAATGCTATTTTAGACGGTACAGATGCCGTTATGCTCTCAGGAGAAAGTGCAAAAGGATTATATCCTTTAGAAGCTGTCTCTATTATGTCTACTATTTGTGAACGTACAGATTTTACTATGAGTAACAGAACTAATTTTTATGATAATAATGATATGAGTATTACTGATGCAGTATGTCGTAGTGCTGTTGAAATAGCAGAAAAATTAAAAGCGCCTTTGATAATTGTAGCTACTCAATTAGGTAAATCAGCTAAAGCTATAAGAAAATATTTCCCTCGTTCTATAATTTTAGCTCTTACTACTAATAAAAAAACAGCAAAACAATTAATTTTAAGTAAAGGGATTATTCCAAAATTAGTAGATCAAATTTCATCTACTGATGATTTTTATATTATAGGAAAACAAGTTGCTCTATCTAGCAAATATGCTATCAAAGGTGATGTAATTGTTATGGTTTCTGGAGCTTTAGTTCCAAGTGGTACTACAAACACAACTTCTATACATATTATATAATGTTTAAAATAAAAATTTATTTTTTAATATTTACATATATAAAATATAATATATATAGTGTTTTAATTATTTAATTATATTTAAAATTAATTTTTATTAATTTTAAATCAATTTTTTTAATTAAAATCATTAATTATTTCTAATACAAAAACTAATAATATTTTCTTATTTTTTTAATAGCATATTGTATATGTTCAATAGTAAGATCAATATCTTGTTTAGTAGTAAATCGTCCAAAAGAAAAACGAACTGAACTTTGAATTAATTTTTCTGTTAATCCTAAAGATTTTAAAACATGAGACGTTTGGGTATTAGATGTACATGATGAAGAAGATGAAATAGCAATATTGTTTAATTCTGACATAAGAATTTTATTAAAAATGTTTTTAAATCCAATATTAAGTATAAAAGGAGAACAATTACAAAAATTACCATTTATATATATATCTTTTATATTTCGTAAACCATCCCATAATTGTTTTTTTAATTTTTTTATTCTTATAATTTCCATTTTCATTTCTGTTTGAGCAATACTTAGTGCTGTTGACATACCAATAATTTGATGAACAGGTAAAGTACCTGATCTTATGCCTTTTTCTTGTCCTCCACCATGAATTAATGGTTTTATCTGTATTTTATTAAATTTATTTTTTATATATAAAACTCCAATTCCCTTAGGACCATAAAATTTATGTGCAGAAAATGATAATAAATCAATATTTATATTTTTTAGATTTAATGGATATTTCCCTACACTTTGTGTAGCATCTACGTGAAAAATTATATTTTTTTCTTTACAAATTTCACTAATTTTTTCTATATTTTGAATAATCCCAATTTCATTATTTATATGCATGATTGAAATTAAAATAGTTTCATTTTTAATTTTTTTTTCTAAAATATTTAAATCAATTAATCCTATATTCGAATTATTTAAATATGTTATTTTTATGCCTAATTTTTCTAAATAAGAACAAGTTGATAAAACAGATTTATGTTCACTAACATTAGTAATTATGTGTCTTTTAATATTATTAGAAATAGTTACTGTTCCCTTTATTGCTAAATTAATAGATTCAGTAGCACTAGATGTAAAAATAATTTCATTTGGTTTACTTCCTATAATATTTGCTATATTATTTCTAGCTCTCTCTAGAGATTCTTTTGCTTTTATACCAAATAAATGCGAATAAGAAGATGGATTACCAAAAATTCCGTCTATAGTTAGGTAATTATTCATTTTTTCTAAAACTCTTTCATCAACTGGTGTTGTAGATGCATAATCTAAATAAATTAATTTTTTCATTATTCTGTCTATTAAGCATTTTTGATAAAATATATTTAAGATATATACATTATATAATATATTATTTTACATATAAAAAATAACTTAATTATTTTAAGGATGTTAATTTTATGAAAAAAAATTTATTAGAATCAAAAATCACAATTTTTATTTTTGATTCTGGATTAGGAGGTGTAACTATACTTAAATATATAAAGGAAGTATTTTTTAACGTAAACTTTATTTATTTATTGGATAATAAATATTTTCCTTATGGAAATAAATCTCAGCATTTTATTTTACAAAGATTAATACAAATTTTAAAAAAAATTTCATATTATTACAATATTTCATTAGCAATAATTGCATGTAATACAGCGAGTGTTTCTAGTTTTCCTCAAATAAAAAAATATTTTAATTTTCCTATTTTAGGTATTTTTCCTGTTATTAATTTAGCTATAAAAAATACTCAAAATAAAATTATTGGCTTATTAGCAACTGATACTACATTAAAAAATTTACAAATAAAAAAAAAAATTAAATTTTTTAGTAAAAATTATACAATAGAAACTTTATCGTCTAAAAAATTAGTATTTTTAGCTGAAAAGAAATTGTTAGGGTATAAACTTATTTTAAATGAAATAAAAAAAATTTTTGTTTCTTGGTTTAATTTAACTAAATTTCCTGATACTATAATTTTAGGTTGTACACATTTCCCATTAATTATTAATGAACTAAAAGTAATTTTACCTAAAAATATAAAGTTTGTAGATTCTAAAAAAGATATTATTATAAACTTAATAAATTTAGAAAAAAAAATTAAGTTTGTTTCAAATCAAAAACAAAATATTGTTTTTTATACACAACAAAATTCTTACATAAAAAAAACAAAGCTTTATTTTTTAAATAATGGATTTAATTCTTTTCAAGAAATCAAAATATAATAAAAAATTAATAATTTATTAATAATTTATATAAAAAACTTGACTATTTTTTTTGAACATGTAACATAATGATTGTTTTGTATTGTTTTAATTGTTCTTTAATAACTTATAAAAGATTTTTTAAGGGCACTCTTTCTAAGAGAGTAAAGTGTAGATTTATAAATTTATTTTTTATAAGAATTTGTATTTTTAATTCTTATTAAAATTCTTTAAATTGAAGAGTTTGATCATGGCTCAGATTGAACGCTGGCGGCAAGCCTAACACATGCAAGTCGAGCGGCAGCGAAGTAGAAAAGCTTTAGTTTTTTTATTGTCGGCGAGCGGCGGACGGGTGAGTAATATCTGGGGATCTGCCTTATAGAGGGGGATAACTATTGGAAACGATAGCTAATACCGCATAATGTCGCAAGACCAAAGTGGGGGATTTTATAGTTTCATATAAAACCTCATGCTATTAGATGAACCCAGACGGGATTAGCTAGTAGGTAGAGTAAAAGCCTACCTAGGCTACGATCCCTAGCTGGTCTGAGAGGATGATCAGCCACACTGGAACTGAGACACGGTCCAGACTCCTACGGGAGGCAGCAGTGGGGAATATTGCACAATGGGCGAAAGCCTGATGCAGCTATGCCGCGTGTATGAAGAAGGCCTTAGGGTTGTAAAGTACTTTCAACAAGAAAGAAGGGATAAAATCTAATACATTTTATCATTGACGTTACTTGTAAAAGAAGCACCGGCTAACTCCGTGCCAGCAGCCGCGGTAATACGGAGGGTGCGAGCGTTAATCGGAATTACTGGGCGTAAAGAGCACGTAGGCTGTTAATTAAGTCAGATGTGAAAGCCCTAAGCTTAACTTAGGAATTGCATTTGAAACTAATTAGCTTGAGTTTTGTAGAGGAGAGTAGAATTCCAGGTGTAGCGGTGAAATGCGTAGATATCTGGAGGAATACCAGTGGCGAAGGCGACTCTCTGGACAAATACTGACGCTCAGGTGCGAAAGCATGGGGAGCAAACAGGATTAGATACCCTGGTAGTCCATGCTGTAAACGATGTCGACTTGGAGGTTGTAAGCTTGACTTGTAACTTCCGTAGCTAACGCGTTAAGTCGACCGCCTGGGGAGTACGACCGCAAGGTTAAAACTCAAATGAATTGACGGGGGCCCGCACAAGCGGTGGAGCATGTGGTTTAATTCGATGCAACGCGAAAAACCTTACCTGGTCTTGACATCCATGGAATTTAATAGAGATATTTTAGTGCCTTCGGGAACCATGAGACAGGTGCTGCATGGCTGTCGTCAGCTCGTGTTGTGAAATGTTGGGTTAAGTCCCGCAACGAGCGCAACCCTTGTCCTTTGTTGCCATCAGTTCGGCTGGGAACTCAAAGGAAACTGCCGGTGATAAACCGGAGGAAGGTGAGGACGACGTCAAGTCATCATGGCCCTTACGACCAGGGCTACACACGTGCTACAATGGTATATACAAAGGGAAGCATCCTCGCAAGAGTAAGCGGATCTCATAAAATATATCTTAGTTCGGATTGGAGTCTGCAACTCGACTCCATGAAGTCGGAATCGCTAGTAATCGTAGATCAGAATGCTACGGTGAATACGTTCCCGGGCCTTGTACACACCGCCCGTCACACCATGGGAGTGGGTTGTAAAAGAAGTAAGTAGTTTAACCATTTATTTGGAGGGCGCTTACCACTTTGTGATTCATAACTGGGGTGAAGTCGTAACAAGGTAACCGTAGGGGAACCTGTGGTTGGATCACCTCCTTTACT
>NZ_CP046216.1:0-2215 GCF_012571135.1 Enterobacteriaceae endosymbiont of Donacia tomentosa | reverse complement strand
AGTAAAGGAGGTGATCCAACCACAGGTTCCCCTACGGTTACCTTGTTACGACTTCACCCCAGTTATGAATCACAAAGTGGTAAGCGCCCTCCAAATAAATGGTTAAACTACTTACTTCTTTTACAACCCACTCCCATGGTGTGACGGGCGGTGTGTACAAGGCCCGGGAACGTATTCACCGTAGCATTCTGATCTACGATTACTAGCGATTCCGACTTCATGGAGTCGAGTTGCAGACTCCAATCCGAACTAAGATATATTTTATGAGATCCGCTTACTCTTGCGAGGATGCTTCCCTTTGTATATACCATTGTAGCACGTGTGTAGCCCTGGTCGTAAGGGCCATGATGACTTGACGTCGTCCTCACCTTCCTCCGGTTTATCACCGGCAGTTTCCTTTGAGTTCCCAGCCGAACTGATGGCAACAAAGGACAAGGGTTGCGCTCGTTGCGGGACTTAACCCAACATTTCACAACACGAGCTGACGACAGCCATGCAGCACCTGTCTCATGGTTCCCGAAGGCACTAAAATATCTCTATTAAATTCCATGGATGTCAAGACCAGGTAAGGTTTTTCGCGTTGCATCGAATTAAACCACATGCTCCACCGCTTGTGCGGGCCCCCGTCAATTCATTTGAGTTTTAACCTTGCGGTCGTACTCCCCAGGCGGTCGACTTAACGCGTTAGCTACGGAAGTTACAAGTCAAGCTTACAACCTCCAAGTCGACATCGTTTACAGCATGGACTACCAGGGTATCTAATCCTGTTTGCTCCCCATGCTTTCGCACCTGAGCGTCAGTATTTGTCCAGAGAGTCGCCTTCGCCACTGGTATTCCTCCAGATATCTACGCATTTCACCGCTACACCTGGAATTCTACTCTCCTCTACAAAACTCAAGCTAATTAGTTTCAAATGCAATTCCTAAGTTAAGCTTAGGGCTTTCACATCTGACTTAATTAACAGCCTACGTGCTCTTTACGCCCAGTAATTCCGATTAACGCTCGCACCCTCCGTATTACCGCGGCTGCTGGCACGGAGTTAGCCGGTGCTTCTTTTACAAGTAACGTCAATGATAAAATGTATTAGATTTTATCCCTTCTTTCTTGTTGAAAGTACTTTACAACCCTAAGGCCTTCTTCATACACGCGGCATAGCTGCATCAGGCTTTCGCCCATTGTGCAATATTCCCCACTGCTGCCTCCCGTAGGAGTCTGGACCGTGTCTCAGTTCCAGTGTGGCTGATCATCCTCTCAGACCAGCTAGGGATCGTAGCCTAGGTAGGCTTTTACTCTACCTACTAGCTAATCCCGTCTGGGTTCATCTAATAGCATGAGGTTTTATATGAAACTATAAAATCCCCCACTTTGGTCTTGCGACATTATGCGGTATTAGCTATCGTTTCCAATAGTTATCCCCCTCTATAAGGCAGATCCCCAGATATTACTCACCCGTCCGCCGCTCGCCGACAATAAAAAAACTAAAGCTTTTCTACTTCGCTGCCGCTCGACTTGCATGTGTTAGGCTTGCCGCCAGCGTTCAATCTGAGCCATGATCAAACTCTTCAATTTAAAAAATATGATATAAAATAAACAAATCTAAAATTGAATGCCCACATAAATTTTCTGATAAATTATCAAAGAACAAAAAAATTACCTTTTACAAAAGATAATTTATTATCGAATAATAATATACTAATTTTATTAATTATGTCAAATAAATTTTGTTATATTTATATTAAATATATTTAATATTTAGTATTTTATATTCAATTAAACCTTTAGGTGTTTTTACTAAAATAATACTATTTTTTTTTTTACCAATTAAAGCTCTGGCAATAGGAGCATTAATAGAAATTAAATTATTACGCAAGTCTGCTTCATCATCTCCTACAATTTTATAAGAAATAATTTTGTTTGTAATAATATTAATTATAATAACTGTAGATCCAAAAATGACTTTATCGTTATTCTTAATTTTACTAATATCTATTATATTTGCATTAGCTAATTTAATTTCTATTTCCTTAATTCGACCTTCGCAAAAACTTTGTAATTCACGAGCTGCTTGATATTCCGCATTTTCTTTCAAATCACCATGTTTTCTAGCTTCCATAATAGAACTAGTAATTTTTGGTCTTTCTATATTTTTTAATTTATATAATTCTTTACGTAATTTTTTTACACCTTGTAAAGTCATAGGAATTTGATGTATCAT